>JAAEPA010000545.1 GCA_024222475.1 Gammaproteobacteria bacterium
GTTATGCGAAGGAGCGGCGTATCCACGATTACGGCCGACTGAGCAAAATTTCTTGTGGAAACAAGGATCAAGCGAGGACGAGTGTAATTTATGAAACATCCGGGTTAGGAAGGCTACCAAAAGGTCTTAACCCGTTTAGACCAAGATCACAGGCCCAGCACTTACCCCGTTTGCCGAAATATATATGGTATCTACTGCTATCTTTACCGCTTTTGGTCTCTATCTAGCCGCCACGATATTGATCGTGACGCGTCTCAAGAAAAAGGCCAAGGGGATAGAGACGGACCGGACCATCATCCTGACATTGTGGGCGATAGGCCTACTCCTGCATGCCATGGTGCTCATCCAACAGATATCGACCCCCGAGGGCCTTAATCTACAATTTTACAACGCCCTTTCAATGGTTGCCCTCCTGATAGCAGCCATCCTTTTCGGAACCACACTTAGACATCCGTTGGAAAACCTAGCCATCGCCGTACTCCCTACCACGGCGGTGTGCCTGATTCTCGACCAGATGATCCCCGGTACAGCCGCAATCACCACCCCTGCAAACCGCGCATTGCAGATTCATATCCTGATATCGTTGTTGGCTTATAGTCTATTAACCATCGCCGTCCTTCAAGCCATTCTGCTTGCCATCCAAAACCAGCATCTTCATAACCGGCACCCTGGAGGGCTGATCAGGGCATTACCCCCTCTACAACTGATGGAGAATCTACTTTTTCAACTCATCGGAATCGGATTCCTGTTGCTCAGTCTGGCGTTGCTCAGTGGCTTCCTATTTCTCGAGGATATTTTTGCCCAACGACTGGTCCATAAAACTGTCTTGTCCGTAAGCGCATGGGCGATTTTCGCGGTCCTGCTCTGGGGACATTGGCAATATGGATGGCGCGGGCGAACCGCCGTGCGCTGGACGATAGGTGGAGGCATTTTCCTCATGCTCGCCTATTTCGGCAGCAAAATGGTGATAGAGCTACTGTTATAATTGCGATAAGCTCATCGACCTACCCGACTTCCTCTTACCCCTAAGACATGCCCAAGGATAAAAACCGTTATCAGTGCAGTGCCTGTGGTGCTGAACACCGAAAATGGGCGGGGCGGTGCGCCGAATGCGATGCTTGGAATACCATTGAGGAGCTTGCAACCGTACCCTTAGCCACCACTAATCCTCGATTTGGCGGCCTTATCGCTCCACAGCGTATCCAGTCCCTAACGGAGGTCTCGCTCGAGAGAGAACCCAACACCCGCACCGGCATGGGTGAACTCGACCGTGTTTTGGGCGGTGGAATCGTGCGAGGCTCGGTGGTGCTACTCGGAGGTGATCCGGGGATAGGAAAATCCACCCTATTATTGCAAGCACTGGCCTCGGCCAGCCAGCTTAAAAACCTGTATATCAGTGGAGAAGAGTCCGCCCAGCAGATCGGACTTCGCGCTCACAGACTAGGGCTTGACGACTCCCCCCTGCGCATCCTTACCGAGACCTGCGTAGAGGCGATCCTTGCTACGGTCGATAAAGAAAGACCTCAACTGATGGTCATCGACTCCATCCAAACCCTGTTTACGCAACATTTGCAGTCCGCCCCCGGCTCCGTTGCCCAAGTCAGGGAAAGTGCCGCCGTGCTGGTTCGTTATGCCAAACAGTCTGGTACAGCAGTATTTCTGGTTGGTCATGTCACCAAAGAAGGTGCGCTGGCCGGTCCCCGGGTGCTCGAGCACATGGTCGATACCGTACTGTATTTCGAGGGCGATCCCGGTGGCCGATATCGCATACTGCGGGCGGTGAAGAACCGTTTTGGTGCGGTGAATGAACTCGGGGTGTTCGCCATGACCGAACAAGGACTGAAGGGTATCAGTAACCCATCGGCGATCTTTTTGTCCCGCCACGAATCACCCGTTCCCGGAAGCACCATCATGGTAACCCGCGAAGGCACCCGCCCCCTGATTGTCGAAGTGCAGGCCTTGGTTGACGAAAGCCCGTTGGGTAATCCTCGTCGGGTGGCCTTAGGTCTCGATCAAGGTAGAATGGCGATGCTGCTGGCGGTGATGCACCGACATGGCGGCGTTGCAATGTTCAATCAGGATGTCTTCGTCAATATCGTTGGCGGCGTCAAGATCACGGAAACCGCAGCTGATCTCCCAGTGATGCTCGCCGCGCTGTCCAGTTTTCGCAGCAAGCCCCTGCCCGAGGATCTAGTGGTGTTTGGCGAAGTGGGCCTGGCTGGAGAGATCCGGCCCGTACTCAACGGTCAGGAACGCCTAAATGAGGCCGCCAAACACGGTTTTAAAAAGGCCATCATCCCCAAGGCCAATACTCCGAAAAAACAACAGCCCGACATGGAAATTCTGGCCGCTCAAAGACTCAGCGAAGTGATCGATTGGTTGGTGTGAATTTTGGGGAAAGAGATGCAAGCATCAGGCTCCCCAGAGCGTTTTTAACCTCCCCCCTACCGGGACTTGCACCCAGCAAATACCAAGCTTTGCTTGATGAACTAAAGATAATACCTGCATCCTGATCGGTCCCTTTTAGTAGCAACCAAGTTCACCGAGTTTTGACCAAGATCAATAACCTATCGAAGGTCTTATGACAAGGTATGAGGAAATTACTCAGCAGGCTCATCTGAACTCTCTCAGATGATTTTATCAGGCAACCAAACATAGAAGATGTGTGACTTTATTTAGAGATCGCAGGGCAGCAGGACGAGCGCTGGCCAAAAATCATATCGATGACGCCGTAAAAAAAAGTACCGTGGTATTAGCTATACCCGGCGGTGGTGTGCCGGTGGCTTATGAAATCGCCAAGTCACTGCATGCTCCGATGGACATCATTATCGCGCGCAAACTCAGTGTACCCGGAAACCGAGAGTGGGCCATGGGTGCAATCACCTCAGGAGGCATCCGCATCATCAACCACGACGTCGTCAGGCTGTTTAACATCAGCCAATTCGCTGTCGATGCGGTGGCTGCTAAGGAACAGGAAGAGATCGCTCGCCAGGAGCAGATTTATAGAGGCGGCTGGCCGGCCCTAGAGATCTATGGACGTCTGGCCATCATCGTCGATGACGGTATTGCTACGGGCGCCACCATGCGCACGGCCGCCTTGTCGATAAAACAACGAAACCCCGCCCAGATTATCGCCGCCGCACCCACGGCATCATGCGACAGCATCAAGATGCTGAATAATTACGTCAACAAAATCATCTGTCTAAGCTCACCCGAGCCCTACATCGCCGTAGGACGCTGGTATGAAAACTTTCCTCAGATCACCGAGGCAGAGGTCAGTAAACTACTCATAGAGGCCGCTAAGGATTTATGTGCCTCATCCAGCCAGAAGGAGTTGCATTAAGACGGTTGATTAGCAGGTAGGATAATGTTGTGCGTGCACCACGCTTTACAAAGACTCGTCTCTTATCTTACCAACGACATAATGTTATTTAGTTGTCCCGTAAACTGTGGATTTTGTTCTCTACCATAACGTCTGCGCGCTTCGTAGGTGACCTCTTGTTGCACAAATTTTTGCAACTCTTGCAGACTTACCTGGCCATCATTGTTGCCATTAGGGAGGGTATCTGCACGGCCGCCCACTCCTTCTATCAGAAAACGGGTAAACAGTCCCAGGCGGGACTCTTTATCCCAGGATGCCACTTCTCTGCGATCTGCTGCTGCCATAATCACCATGTTCCGTGGTACAGATTGTCCTTGACGAATCCGAAGCAAGGCGGGAGAAGCGTTTTGCACCAGCATCCCCCCTTGAGAACTTCCAGAGAAGCAGGCGTCTATCGCTACGGTAACTGAACGGGCCGGAAGTTTAGCAAGATTGGCATAGAGCAAATCCAGGGCGTAGCCATTAAACTCAGCCTTATCAGGATTCCCATCCACAGGCAACAGATAGGCCTTCTGATTTCCAAGACCGGGAACGCCGTGACCCGAGTAGTAGATAAACACGTCAGTATCCTTAATACGCAAAAGATCAAACAATCTGCCTTTAGGATTACCCAAAGTACCGAATGTTCTTCTCATTTGGGCCAGGGTGGCATCCTTGAGCACAATGATATTACCTTCGCGGTAACCGCGGCTTTGGATAAGAAAGGTTTTAAGTAGTTCAATGTCATTGTGAGCATAGAGTACCTCAGGGACCCCGTGCTGGTAGGTGCTATAGTTACGGTTTCCGATGATCACAGCAATAGCATTCGGTTTTTTGATCTTTGCCTTGGGCAAACCCTGCATCAGCGTTTTCGCTGTTGTCGAAAGACCCATAACCGGCGCTGCTCGCAAGCGAGCGAGTTCGGCCTTCAAGCGAGCCTTTTCCCTTTGCATCGCCTCAGTCTGGGCTTTCGCCTTACGTAGTTCGTAAAGCTGGCGTTGCAGCCGGGCAATCTCGGCGTCCTCTGCTAAATCCACATTGACTATGCCACCATCGTCACTGATACGCAGTTGGCTCAAGTCTAGACGCTCCACATTATCTGCTGCAATATTTACTTCCATGGATACTGGCTTAAACTTCAGATCCGTGGGCGCCAAGCTGTGTAAGGTATTGTTTACAGAAGTTTTGGCCTCCTGCCAACGAAGCGGTCCATCGTCATCCAAACCAAAGGTTACCTCGGGAGTGGCACGTCTGAGCTCAGCTTCAAACGCTTTTGCCCGCTGGTTGGGGATCGGTCCCAGCACCAGGGTGCGCTTGAAGTCATTTGCCACTGGACTATCTGAGCTGAGATCCATAAAAAACATCTGAGTGTCTGCATCATAACGAATATTACCGATTCTTGGACGGCCAAAGACCTCCAGGAATGCTTGCTTGATGATCTGATTGCGTTCCCTTTTTGGAAGCGCTTTATGGGTGGTATAGAAGTGGCGGATACGACCCTCGAGATCCTCGACACGACGGTTATAGGCTGATACTTGATCCGCGTACTCTTTCTTCGCGTTAGCTGCTCGTAATTTGAAGTTGGCGGTAGATTCGTACTTGTCCTTGACCAGTTTGGGCAGTACGGGTTTGGTTTTTTCTAGTTGTTTGTGCTGTTTTTCAAGTTCCGGGGAGATATGTCGATAACGTTTTAGCGCTTCTGCAGAATGCGCTGAAACCACTTCCTGGAGAAGTTCGAAACCTTTTTTGAGGGGTGGTACTTGAACAAGTAGTAGCTTACTACTTTTCCAAGAATTTAGAAGTGTCCATCGACCGTCAGGAGAAAACATTACAAGTCTACTGCTACCCCATTTTTCGACTAGATCACCATTGTCTACTTTCCGAAGAAATGTTCCGTTTCGCTTAGTACCAATGAGCAAGTAATGACCGTCGGGAGAAAAGGCTAGATCTTGAATTGAACCCGCATTTTTATATCTTTCGTTTGCTTCGTTATGATTCCATTTATGGACTAGGTTTCCGGTGTTAATGTCCCAGAGGCGTACTGTTTCATCAACGGAACCGCTAGCCGCATAACGGCCATCTGGCGAGAAGGCTACCACATTAATATTATCGTCGTGCTTCCATGCGTAGACCAACTCACCTGTGCTTACCTTCCAAAGCCGAGCTGTTTCATCGTTACTACCAGTTAGTGCATAGCGGGTATCCGGCGAAAAGGATATTGCAGATACGCTATTATAATCATACTTGTGTGGTTTCCATGTGTGAAGCAATTCGCCCGTACTTGCTTTCCTAAGCTGAGCATCTGTACCAGCGGATAGTACATAGCGACCGTCGGGAGAAAACGTTACAGCATTGACTTCCCTATTGCTGTGTCTCCATTCGTATATCACACTCCCTGTAGATGCGTTTAGAAGCGATGCGCCGTAACCATTAGGTGATAGGCCTTTTGTTATGGCTATGAATCGACCATCAGGTGAGAAAACTATCTTCTTTACGTCTCCAATTTTTCTTGTGTCAAAACTACGAATTAGAGCGCCCGTTTTTGTATTTCGGAGGTGCATATCTCTAAAATTTGCGAGAAGTACATGACGCCCATCTGGAGAGAAGGCCACCTGATCAACATCATGGTCATACTCCCAACTATGTATCAATACACCAATCGTCAGATCCCACAGAAATGCGGCACCATAGGTTTCAGTTCCGCCTAACCAAACTTTTTTATACCAACCTATCCCAAATAGAATGTAGCGTCCATCCGGAGAAAATGCCGCATCTTGTGCGTAAATTGCTTTATTACAACAACCACTCCGCGTGGCTTTTTTTATTATTTCTTCAGGAAGAATGTCCCAAGGCTGGTGTTTTGCTTTTCCTAGGGGCCAACGCTGCTGGTTGTTAGCATCCCACTTTATCTGCGATATGGTCTCCGGGCTCGGTATCTTCACCTGTTGAGAGTCAGCTGAGAATTTCGTTCCCTGCACAGCTTTTTCTCGTTCCGCCTCGGATAATGTCTGCGGCGCTATTGTGCACCCTCCCACTATCAGGACGAACAGCATCATCGTTCTAGTGAGAGCAAAGATATCGTACTTCCAGGTATTCATCCTATCCTCTAGCTCCCAGAGGCTTGCTATTACCCTCTGTTAGGTTTTTGTGTATTGATTTGATTTTATTACCGTTAATAATGATTGTAAACTTAACCACTAGGGACCGATCATTCTTCTTTACACTTTAATACGCGGTCGAAAGGACTTGACATGAAGGGAGGTTCGGAGTTTGGTTTGGCATTGGGGGGTGGGGCGCTTGTGAACGCAGCAATAAGTAAGTTATTGTCACACTAGCAACCATCGCACACTATGCCCGCGGCGCCCCACCCCCCAATGCTGACTATTTTTCCTAACCTCCCTCCATGTCAAGCCCTTTCGACTCATTTTGCAATCCGATGCTCAGCAGATGCCAACCAGATAGGGAAAGGCCCATCAGCTTGACTGATAGTATTCGAAGAAAAGCAATGATTTGGGTTCGTTTTTTACTGTTAGTTGGAATATCACTGGAAATATTGGGGTGCAGTGGAGGTTCGACACTCAAACCAACCCCCGCTAACACACCGATAACCCTTCCAGCTTCTATGGTTAAACAATCCACCGTAAAACCAACGCAGCCACCCGATTGGTATGGCAACATCAGTCACCCGTCTGAACCTTATGCGTTAATCGGTTATGGAAGAGGCGAGAGCGAGCAGGTGGCTCGTCTGCTGGCATTGGATGAAATTGCCAATCAACTACGTACCCATATCCGCAGCTATGTGGAGATTCAGGCGAGCAAGCACAACGGTCAGGTAGACCAGTCTTTTGAGCAACAAATCCAGCAAGAGACGGATCTTGTGTTGCAAGAGGCAGTGGTGATCCGTAGAGAGCAGTCTGATTCTATGGTATTCATCGCAATGCGTTACGATCATCTTCCACTGATCGAGAAGATCAAGGCGACAAGTGATGCGCCCTGCAAGGAGAAGAACAGCAATCCCTATCTGGCGGCGACTCCATTGATGCATCAGATGCAAGAGGTGTTGGGTTGCCAACCACGCGTCCAGCTAGTGTATCAGCACGGTCAGTGGTATTTGCTTGTAGGTGGAAGACTGTATGCAATGTCCGATGTCGACTATCAGAAACTCTTTACACCACTCACTACTATTGGACTTGACATTCGCAGCAGCAAAAAGGAGTTACATCAAGGCGATATCATATTTATCGAGATAACAAGCAAAGAAGCGGGGTATATCAATTATTTGCAGGTCTATAAGAGTGGACAAGTGGTTGTCATGTTGGAGAACCATTCAGTCGATGCGGGGAGTATTACTCAATTCCCTGATCCTGATCAGTATGATGGCTTGAATATCGAACTCCCCCCGGGACAAACCGAGACCCGAGATCTCCATCTTGTCCTGCGCTGTGAAGAAAAAAAGGATTGGACGCATTTTGAGAGAGTTGGAACCACAATATCCCACCGGGAACCTCGTTTCGGAAGGTTGTTGCAACAGATGGAGGGATGTACGGTAGCCGGAATCATCCATCGGGTGATGAGGTAAGAAAGGTACTGCCAACTCCAAGGCCGACCAGAATGAGAATAGAAGATATTGATGCCCCTCTCTCACCCGAATCGAGGGCTGGGGATAAGTGGAAACTAGGAGGCTGTCGGATTTAGGTGATCGTAGTGAGGGAAATACGGTTTGGGGCAGATTTATCGATCCTTTGAGGCGAATAACCGGTGCTATTTAACGAAAAGGATCGGGGAATCTGTCCAAATCCGGCTTTTCCGCAGTAGATCAGTCCTAAATCCGACAGCCTCCTAGTAAGGGGTAACCCGTAGCTACCCCCTTCCAACGGGGTACCACGACTCGTGCCAAGCATACCACTCTTCGTTAAGGGACTCACCGGAGGAAAAAGCAGGATCACCCTTTAGCTGACTTACGACAACAAGCAAAGCGCCTCTCGCCACGAATTCTCTTAGCTGCGGATTATGCCCACTTTGTTTTTAACTGCCTGCGTTCAATTGCGCAATCTCTTAGATATAGATTTATTAGGCTTTGATAAGGGATTCCTTTATCTTCTGCCATGTCTTTAAAATAAGAAATAGTGTCTTCATCAATGCGAATGGTGATTTGTTTTTTTAGTCGTTTCGCATATGGGTTTTTGATGGATTTTGAGAAATCGTAAGACTCACGCATAGCCATATGCCTCATATTGTTTTCTTTCAAATTTTTCAGCCTTCCGCGCTGAAATTATGCGAATAATATCAGTGCTTATTTCACAATGGCAGATGACCAAGATACGATGTTTGATACTCATTCCCATTAGAATAAAACGCTCTTCGCCTTCGGAATGATCAGGGTCGGGCATTAAACGACCAAGTTCATCAGAAAAAACTGTTTGAGCCTCATCGAAGCCAATACCATGTTTTTTCAGATTTGACGCACTTTTCTTTTCATCCCATTCAAACGTCAGATTATTCATTGGAGAAAGTATAACTACATTGTAATTACATCTCAAGATCGGCTTGATTTGAACGGCTTATTAGGAATATCTCAGTCCGTACGCAACGTGAAAACCTCGAACAATGCCCCTACCTCGGTAGCCAGATTTTCAGCAATAGGCTGTCGATCTCGCCAATCCATCCCGTACCGGCATGCCTGCAGGGCATATTGACGCACCCCAAGGCTCGCCAGGGAGCGGGCTAGAGACAATAAATCACCCTCTCTTAGCAAACGATGGTCTACAGTGGTACGAAACTCATGGGATAGACCGCTACCCAAGATTCGCTTGACACTCTCGCGAGCCCTAACACCGCTGCCGAACACTCCCGTCACGGCCTCATAACGATGAAACGGTGCCTTGATGTCCATACCCACCCAGTCCAGCCAGGGCAGCAAACGTTCAAGTCTGCGAGGATAGGGGCCTGCGGTATGCAACCCCACCTGAAATCCCAACGCCTTGACCTCTCGAACGGCGTCCACCAGTCCCGACTGCAGGGTAGGCTCACCACCACTGAAGACCACTCCATCCAACAGGCCCCGCCTGCCTTGCAGAAAACCCATAACCCGTGACCAGTCCATAGCCTTCTTGTTATGGCGCGGCCGCAATTCTGAATTATGGCAATAACCGCAACGCCAGGGACAACCCTGACAAAACACCACGGCCGCCAACCGCCCCGGAAGATCGATACTGGTCATGGGGGTCAATCCACCGACCGCAATATCAGTCATCGGTCTTCGACTGTTTGGATTCTAGGAAATGAATCCGCTCGGCATGTTCGCTCTTCTTCCCTGGATTGTACTCAGAGACGGGCCGATGATAGCCCATCACCCGGGTCCACACCTCACAAATTTGGCGTTGCTCATCACTAAGTAAACCAGCATCGTCTCCGATGCCCTCTTCACCTCCAAGAACCGACGCCTGCTTACTGCGCGCCAGAACCTCCTGATCGCAACGGGGGCAGAATTTGTGTTCGCCAGAGAGGTATCCATGGCTTGGGCAAATAGAAAACGTCGGCGTCACCGTGATGTAGGGGACTCGAAACTGCTCTAACGACCGCCGCACCAGGGCCTTGCAAACCGCGGCGCTGGAAAGGCGTTCGTTCATATACAGATGTAACACCGTGCCCCCGGTATACTTCTGTTGGAGTCCCTCTTGGCGTTCCAGTGCCTCGAAGGGATCATCGGTAAATCCGACCGGCAACTGAGATGAATTGGTATAGTAGGAGGCTCGCCCAGCACCTGCCTGGAGAATTTCGGGATAACGCTTCTTGTCCTCCTTGGCAAAACGATATGTGGTTCCTTCCGCGGGAGTCGCCTCCAGATTGTACATATGGCCGGTCTGTTCCTGAAAATCGGTCATACGCGCACGGATGTGATCCAGAAACTCAGCAGCAAATAGATATCCCTGTTCGGTGGTGATATCCTCGCGATCGGCAGTGAAGTTACGGATCATCTCGTTGATCCCATTCACCCCGATGGTAGAGAAATGATTTCTCAAGGTGCCAAGATAACGCTTGGTGTATGGAAATAGGCCGGCATCCATATGCCTTTGTATGACCTTGCGTTTGATCTCCAGGCTGGATTTAGCGAGGTCCATGAGCTGATCCAAACGCTCAAAAAGCGCGGCCTTATCGCCCTGATGGGCATAACCGAGACGGGCGCAATTGATGGTCACCACCCCCAGAGAACCGGTTTGTTCCGCGGAGCCGAACAGGCCATTTCCCCGTTTCAACAATTCCCTGAGATCCAGTTGCAATCGACAACACATTGAGCGAACCATGTTTGGCGTAAGATCGGAGTTCAGGAAGTTCTGGAAATAGGGCAACCCGTATTTAGCACTCATCTCGAACAGACGATCCGCATTGGGAGAATCCCAGGGGAAGTCCTCAGTGATGTTATATGTGGGTATGGGAAAGGTGAACACCCTGCCCTTGATATCCCCCTCGCTCATGACCTCGATATAGGCACGATTGATCATGTCCATTTCGGCCTGCAACTCACCATAGGTGAAAGACATCTCTTCACCGCCGACAATAGGCCGCTGTTCACGCAGATCCTGTGGGCATACCCAGTCAAAGGTAAGATTGGTAAAAGGAGTTTGGGTACCCCAGCGCGAAGGCACGTTAAGATTGTAGATCAGTTCCTGAATATACTGTTTGACTTCTTTGTATGACAGCCGGTCCTGGCGGACAAAGGGCGCCATATAGGTATCGAAAGAACTGAACGCCTGCGCCCCCGCCCATTCGTTCTGCAGAGTACCAAGAAAATTGACAATCTGACCCACCGCAGCCGACATGTGCTTGGCGGGACCGGCCTCGACCTTGCCCGGCACCCCATTGAGCCCCTCGGTAAGCAGGGTACGCAAGGACCAACCCGCACAATAGCCCGCCAGCATGTCCAGATCATGGATATGCAGATCCGCTTCCCGATGCGCCTGGCCGACCTCGGGAGGATACACATGACTGAGCCAATAATTAGCGATCACCTTACCGGAGACATTGAGGATCAGCCCCCCTAGCGAATAGCCCTGGTTGGCATTGGCATTGACCCGCCAATCCAATCTATCCAGATACTCGTTAATCGATGTACTCACATCCACGACCGTGCGACGATCCTGACGCAGGCGTTTATGCTGATCCCGGTAGACGATATAGGCACGGGCTGTCTTGAGATGATCGGCACTGATCAGGGCCTGTTCCACAATATCCTGTATCTCCTCGATATCCGGTGGCGAATCACGATGATATCGGTGACTCAGGACCTTGATCACATCGGACGCGAGCCGCTGCGCATCCTCAACTCCGAACTCTCCCGTGGCCTCACCGGCACGAAGAATAGCGGAGTAAATCTTGACCTTCTCGAAACGAGCGACGGTACCGTCGCGCTTAATCAGATCAATGGGTAATCTTGGGGTCTGGAGGGCATTGGCATGCATTGGGGGAACCATAACAAACATACTCCATTAATTGGATTCTTTAAGTTCTAACTACTACATATTGTAGTATACACATAACATAAACACAATATATTGTGTTTATGTTATGTGTTTAAAGAATTTATTGACCAACGGCGGCAATTGGCCCGTCAGCGCATGCCTGATCGAAGGTATTCCTTGTCAATCGCTCTTAAATCCGCATATATTTCCAGTTAGATGGGTTAACATCTTGATACCTAAGCTGACACATTCTATAGTTAGCGCCTCAACGTTATGCCTCTAAGGCTCTACACCCATAGCAGCACCCAATCATATTGGTATTCGGATGGCAGCTAAGCCCAAGCAATCCCCAAACTACACCCAGACCCTAGAACTTAAAACGGATTCTTTTACCTTCCCGGTCTTACAGCTATTTGCCCATGACATGGACGCCGTGGCCACCCAACTGGCCTTGACGGTCGAGCAGGCGCCTGAACTTTTTCACAACACCCCTGTAATCATCGATCTCCACAAATTGTCAAAAACCCAGACAGCGGTTGACTTTCCGCTACTGGTCGGTCTTATGCGTGGTTATCAAATGATCCCGGTAGGGGTACGTGGAGGCAATCAGCTACAGAACGAAATGGCCGAAATGATGGAGCTGGCAATCCTCGCTGAGGGGCAAGATAAGCCAACCCGCCCCCCTGCCAAGGCCAAATCCGCCGCCAAACCATCGGCCTCGGCAACACCCGCATCACCCTCCCGACAGACCAGTCTCTTGATTTCCAGACCAGTGCGCTCCGGACAACGGCATTATGCTGCTGGTGGTGATTTAATCGTGATGGGACCGGTTAATTCAGGAGCAGAGATCGTAGCTGACGGCAATATCCATGTGTACGGCACCCTGCGGGGCCGAGCGCATGCAGGCGTCAAGGGAAATAAGCAAGCACGTATTTTTTGTCATGATCTACGCGCGGAACTCATTTCCATAGCTGGCCGCTACCGGATCAATATGGACCTGGAAACCGGCCTCGGCGGTAAACCCATGCATATTTTTCTGCGAGACAAGGCCCTCGTGATAAAAGAGATCTGAACTACGCAGCCAAAGAATATCGTAACCGTTCGCCAGTCATAGTCATATGGCTACCTCACCCTGGCACTGGATCCCGGCTTCCATGCCGGGAGACGGTGTTTCCCTGGTTGTAGTAAACGGTTACAGAATATCCGGGACCGATCATCCTGAAGGCTCAGTTACCCACGGTTAATCCGCCTGACCAACACATCCAATCTCCCTCGACAAGCGCCGGATACGCCTGAGCCATTTACAGGATTCACGACGGCAAGCGCGTCGATCATGTCCGCCACGAGTAATGATCGCATCCACATAGGCCGCAGCGAACTCCAGGGCTTCGATGAGTGCCTCTGTGGTCTTTTGCTCAAGTGCGACGAATTCATCATTCTGATATAACCACCTGCACTCGAAATCATAGTCACACAATCGACAACTTTGATTGCCATCGGAATAGTGTCCCGCATGGATACAATTGTGCAACTCGATTTGTCCCCGCACTAATACACGGGCCTCCGTCAATGCCTTGATGATTTTTTCTCTCATGAAAAAACGTCCGTTTTATTCGGCATCAACCACACTTCAGCGGAATATGGCAACATAGATCTCTATCGTAGATAATTATACTCATCATGAATTATAATTTCAGGGCACTCCTGAAAACCCATCCTTCACGAGTATAATCACGCAAATTCATGAAATATCCGGGTTAACCTACCCTCATGAGCACAAATAAAAAATTCTGGTTAGTCACTTTGGCGTTGTTGTTGATCGCCGTAATTTTTGTTTCAACCATGGGCGTTATCTTCTGGGACCGGCTATCTTTCGAAGAAAGAAACCTCATAAGTAAACTCGTACACCCGAAACATCTGATTGCATTGTGCGCACCGCTTTTGATCGGTCTACTTCTAGCGGTATATAAAATATACCAACTCTACATCGTCCCCCTGGGAAAGCTTGCGGAAGAAACGACCCTGATACACACGGCAAACCCGTCACACCGAATCAACATAAGTGGGGGGGCGACCGTGCAGAAGCTTGCCGTACTGATTAATGCGGACGCGGTGCGCTACCAAGAACTCGATAACAACGTAAAGGAGAAGATCGCTCAGGCGAAGGCGCAGGTCGAAGATGAGAAAAACATCCTGGCCTCCTTTATCTCCGAGCTTTCCGAAGGTGTTGTCATCTGTAATCCGGAGGGAAGAATACTTCTTTATAACAGACAGGCAAAGGTGTTTCTCAGCAAAAACGGTACCGAGGCCGGGCGGTCCGTCCCTTATATCGGCCTAGGCAGATCCGTTTTTGGTCCTGTCGATAAAGATATCATCGCCCATGCCCTCGATGAGATTGCGGCGAAACTCAAGCAGAAAAACGGTAACGTTGTAAGCTATTTTGTCATTGCGGGAAACGACAGCAGGCAGCTGAAAACCGAGGTCGTGCCAATCATCGATGAGGATGAAAGCTTAACCGGATTTATTCTTATTCTGTACGATATCACCCACCAACTCGAGACGGATAATAAGGTCGATATCCTCCTTAAGTCTCTAATGAAGGACCTTAGGTCCTCTCTAGGAGGTATCCGGGCAGCCATTGAAACAATCATCGCTTTTCCCGACATGGACCGAGAACAGCGTGCGATGTTTAAAACCATCATCCACAAAGAGTCTATGGTGCTGAGTGAGGTCATCGAGAAAACCGAGTCGCAATACTCGGAGCATATCCACACCCAATGGCCACTAATCCAAATACCGGCAGCAGATCTTATTGAGGCCGTTAAATCAAAGGCCAAGGAAAAACTGGCTATTACCATTGAATTCAACGATGACACAAGGCAACACTGGGTTAGTGTGGACAAATATTCTCTAGTATTGGCCATGCTGTTTATGCTGCACCGGATCAGCCACGACTCCGGGGCTCATGGTTTTTCCTACTATGTGCAGCGAACAAGAAAATTTATCAATGTTGATCTGACTTGGCGGGGAGATTCGATAAAAATCGAGGAGTTGCGCGAATGGAACGACATGGCGCCGGTTATCAATAATGAATCCCTCTCTCACAGCCTGAAGGAGGTCATAAAACATCATGAGGCTGAAGTCATTCCCTACACCCTACCGGATTCAGCAGGATTAGCCTCGCTGCGCCTGTTACTGCCCGCAACAGACCTACCCGAAACACCAAAGATCATTCGCAAAAAATCCATAAGACCTCACCAATATCCGGAACTCTACGAATTTGACCTTTTTAATCAGTCTGGGCAGAACCCAGGGATTGATAACACGCCGCTATCGGATCTCGTCTATACCGTCATTGATACCGAAACGACCGGTCTAGACCCTTCGGGGGGAGATGAGATCGTATCTCTAGCCGCGGTTCGTATTGTAAATTTACGCATCTTGCATGAGGAATTAATAGATCAACTCGTCGATCCGAAACGATCCATCCCGGCGGTATCAATTGAGATCCATGGGATTCAACCCGAGATGCTCGAAGGCCAGCCCATCATCGATACGGTCCTGCCTCAATTGCATAAATTTGCTGAAGAAACCATTCTGATCGGGCATAACGCCGCGTTCGACATGGCTATGTTCAAAGCAAAGGAAGGGCAAACCGGAATACGATTTTCAAACCCGGTTCTCGACACACTGCTTCTTTCCGCCGTCGTGCATCCGGAACAGGACTCCCATGCGATCGAGGCGATAGCAAATCGTCTGGGAATCAGTATTCTTGGAAGACACTCCGCTTTCGGCGACGCCCTCACAACCGCCGAAATATTTCTCAAATTTATTCCTTTACTGACAGAAAAAGGGATTCATACCCTGAAACAGGCAAGAGAAGCCTCGCAAAAGACATTTTATGCAAAATTGAAATATTAGGCCCAGATCTCGCAAGTGATCGCACACACATCACAGCCTATTGACCCATATAAAAATATTTTCTCCTTGTGGAATTACAATAAGGGGCTAACCAGGGAAGAGGCGAAATCCCAGAAAGGAAAGCGCGTAGGATGCCGGTGAGCCCGCGAACCGCATCGATCGAGTCATTCCCCAACCACCAGATTCTCATCCGGTTCACTCGCCCAATCCGCTGAGACGATCCCGCGTCGCAGATAGCCATGAAAACTTGAATGCGGCCAATCTACGACCCGATTGACCCACCCGTGTTTGACCGGATTCCAATGGATATAATCGACATGCCGCCGGTAGTCCCGGTCATCCCGAATCAAGTGCTCCCAATAGCGGCGTTGCCAGATCCCCCGCTCCCCCTTTTCAGGCGACTTCTAGAACGTCGTTCACCGGCCGGAATGCCACGGGAAAATCCCGCCTTGATCAAAGCCCATCGTGTCTTATAGTCCGCGTCACCCGGCGGCAGGGTCCAGATACAGTGCAAGTGGTCCGGTAAAACAACCATCGCGTTGATTTTAAATGGATGGCCTTCTTTGACCTTGCGGAAAATCTGCCGCAGCAAATCAATATGGTTTACCAACAGCCGATTGCCCTGGCATTCGGCGCAATTGACCGTGAAAAAGTAGCTTGCTCCTTTGACCTTTGGGCGGTGGTATTCGGTCATGTGTCTCGATCCTCGATCGATGCGGTTCGCAGGCTCACCGGCATCCTACGCGGGCTTCTCACCCACCCGGTGGATTTTGTCCCCGCTGTTCTCGCCATACCAGGCCGACTGATCCACATCATTGCCAGCACAGTAGTCCTGTTGCTTGCCACCACTGCGGCAGGCGTATTCCCATTCCGCTTCCGTCGGCAGCCGGATACCGCCCTGACCCCTTGCATCTAGCTTGCCGATGAATCCCTGGACATCGTTCCAGGAAACACCCACGGCAGGATAGTTGTCGCCGTTCTTAAAATTCGAAGAATTATTGCCCATAACCGCCTTCCACTGCCCCTGGGTCACCTCAAACTTACCCAACCAAAACCCGTCCACACGGACCTCATGCACCGGCTCCTCATTCTCATTCGAATTCCACCCGTTACTACCCATCTGAAAACACCCCCCTGGCACCCACATGAATTCCATTCCCGTCACCGGCTCGCGCCATTCTTCCTTCTCAACGTCCCTAGGTGGCGTCACTGTAGAAATGACAGACGGCACAAGCCTCGCCCTCAGTACCCCCTCAGCGCCCTCCTCCAGAGTAATCGGCTGTTCCCAATCCCCATGCCCCGGCTTGCTCACCCGCACCCGGTAATTTCCGGGAGGCAATTCAAGATCCAGCCGAGTACTGCCCTTGTAATCACCATTGACATACACACTATCCCCACTCACGTTAGAACGGATGGTCAATCGGGCATTTTCGGGGCCGCTGGTCTGCATCAATAGAAAATCCCC
The DNA here is from genome assembly GCA_024222475.1 of Gammaproteobacteria bacterium. Lineage (GTDB taxonomy): Bacteria > Pseudomonadota > Gammaproteobacteria > JAAEPA01 > JAAEPA01 > JAAEPA01. The sequence goes on from JAAEPA010000545.1 coordinate 17,207, forward strand.
GGAGGCATCTCCTGCCTCGTAGGGCACTTGCACCTGGCCTTGGCTATATCCCCAGGCGCGGACCTTTTTGCGTACATGGTCGGCCACCTGGCGGAAGGTGATCAGGCCCTGACGGGCTGCCGCACCCTGCAGGGCCTCGATCAGATAATGGCTGAACACGCCGTGACCCAGCGCCGAGTTTTCATAGCTGACCTTGCCCGCCTTGGTGGAGAACAGGATACGCAGACCCTCGGCGTCGTAGTCGACAAAACTGTTCAGACCGGCGCCCTTGGTGCCGGAACCCGGGTCGTTGCGGCAAGCGTCGATGAACATGACCTGCCGGACCGGAGACGAAGAATACCCACAGCAGCAGGCAAAACATGCAAAAGACGATGTTTTTCATGGGTTGCAATCCGCCCTGTTGTTGCTGTTTATTTCCGGTATACACTCGACTCAACGGCATTTA
>JAAEPA010000546.1 GCA_024222475.1 Gammaproteobacteria bacterium
ATCATTAATCTAAAAGTTCAGCAGTTGTTAATCCTTAAGTTATTAGGCAATGTATTCTAACTAATGTATGCTGGAACTAGGCGGCAGGTATGATGAAAGACGGATCCAAGAATAACTTCCCGATCTTGCTTGCCCTGTCCTCCGTCTTCGGCGTTGCGCCTACGCTTACATAGGCCCGGGCTTCACGCCATTCGCCGCGCCTTGAAGACGAACGACATTGCGGTGCAATACCGGGAAGTTATACTTGGATGACGCCTTACCCACCGACAGTACCGGGGAACCCCTCGATACAGGGTCGTGGGCTCAGTTCTTTTCATACATCGAGGAAGGCTATCGGTTTCGGCCGCCAGACCTGTTGGAGATACTAAATTGGATTCGGACAGACGCAGTCCCGAAACGGCCAGCTTAAGACTCTTTTTTCAGGTTCAGTTGGAGCGTATCACGACCCTGGTGGACCACTACGCGTCTCGGAGACGGGCATCGCGACAGCGCGACTCCCTAGATGCAGCGGCGGTTGAGTCGGTCGTGAAAGGCACAGATTCCCGATTGCGATCAGTGTCAACCTATCGAAAGAGATTGAGGGCTGGCGTTCGGGCACTCCTGGACAATGTAGACCATCTGGTGGAACGTATTCCTCCTCCCATCGAGGTCAATCAACAAAGTTTTCTGCACGATCCACGGGTAAATGCCTTTTTCATAAACAAGACATCGATCCGCGGGTTGTTCAGTCGCAGTCCCGAACTCCAGGACTTTTTCTCCGAACCTGGAAACAGCGGTCTGGAGCATGCCTGTGCAATCATGTTCATGGCCCGGAACGAAAAAGAGGTTTTCAGCTCCGGTCTAGCCGACGGTCTTCTGATTCGGGATGTCAAACAGACGTCTGTCAGCTTCACCGATCATGTCATCAGCCAACCTCGAGCGTCTGAGTCAGAGGTTAGATTGGCGCTGAGGCAGTTTCTGTTCAAGAGGTACGTGGAATATATCGATTACCAATTGGCCCTCTTGAATGCCGCACTCGGCCGCAGCGTATTGAATAGTCCATCGATCTATCTCGATGCCTTAGAAAGAGCGCTCGAAAGGCCGGAGGAGCTGCTGAGACTGGAATCCACCGTTATACGTGTCAATCGGGTTGGCATGCGAGTCACTGAGTATTCGAAAGAAACAGTCAACGAATTCACCCTGTATGAGCTAGGCTTGGGTGAACAGCCGAACCAAGCCATTGCACTGGTGGTGTATCCACGATCTGAAATGGAGTCCCGGGACGCTTTGCTTCGGGCAGCGGAGTTATCACTTCGATAACGCAGGCCCGTATGGTTCTGTACATCACTAAAGAACCTGTCCTGCTTTTCTGGGCGGGCCGCTCGCCGGTCACCTCCGATCAGTCCGTTGCGCTAGGCTTCGATCACTGAATGCAAGGGCTCGCCGGGAAGACGAATCAAAACGCCCGATAGATATCGCACCATGTCGGCGGCCAAAAGTGGCTGTACGCGACTGAGAGTAGCTTAGACGTAAGGGACTTGGAAGAGATTAAGATACGTGATTTGCGCAGGATTTTTGGTTGTGGTTTTCGTTGTAACGTAGGGCGCATAGTGGG
>JAAEPA010000547.1 GCA_024222475.1 Gammaproteobacteria bacterium
CGAACTCGTCACCCTGGTGCGCAGCGAGATCGGCCCCATCGCCTCGCCCGATGTGATCCAATGGGCACCCGGCCTGCCGAAGACCCGTTCCGGCAAGATCATGCGCCGCATCCTACGCAAGGTCGCTTCCAATGAGGTGGACGCCCTTGGGGATACCTCAACGCTGGCCGATCCAAGTGTGGTTGACGACCTGATCGATAATCGCGCCAATAAGTAAATCTCATTCGTGGCGTGGTATACCTATCCGTCATGGGGTAATTGTTCACAGGTATCGTCATTCCGGCATGGATTGCCGGAATCCAGAGGCCATGGAGGGTAATCTTAACCGTTCGCCAGTCATATGGTTGCCTCTCCCTGGCACTGGACCCCAGCTTCCATGCCGGAATGACGGTATTTCCGTATATGTCGTGAACAGTTACGTCATGGGTGTTTTCGCCACGAAATGCTATTCGGGGTGCCTCAACCAAAGCATTCAATGCGGCGGTGGCTGAGGTGCCTCAGTTTTTTAGGTCCCTTTTGCCCATGGATTGGCTCGTAAGTGATGCATCGGATGATGATGCGCACTATACCCATCCCTAAATGGTTGCCAATTCAGCAACTCTACGTAGAATAACCCCCTTTTAGAGCGTACCAAACGTGAACTGCGCGCGCCCGCCTCTGGTGGTCATCGTCAGTCGATTTCTTGCTCTGTTCAGAGTTTTTTTCTCCGCATTGTCTCCAAAATCTAAGCCGAAAGAAAAAAAGATTCGATCCCAACCAGGATGAAGCGAATAACATCAAACTCCAGCTGGATTATTCTGATCGTATTTATGCTGCTGGTTGTGAGCGCTTGCGCGACTCGCGAGACCAAATCCCCTGATACGGGACCGGGGCCGGTATTGCCCGAGGTCAGAAAAATCACCTTTGTGGGTAATCATCAGTACTATAGCTGGACCCTGCTCAAGGCTATGGCAACCAAGCCACGTCCTTTATTACGATTCTGGGAAAAAGGTGATCCCTATAATCCTGCTACCTTGGAGGATGACCTGTTGCGGCTTCGCAAGCACTATTTTGACCGAGGGTATTTGGATGCCACGGCAACAGTACTCAAGGTTCATGAGGAACCGGAGAAGAATGCGGTAGAGATAGAGATTGCAATCGAGGAAGGTGCGGTGACAGTGGTAAAAGCCGTGCGTCTAGGCGGTGATCTGCCGCCAGGATTTCCTGCACAGGAGTCGGTGCTTGATGGATTACCCCTGATTGCAGGAAGTTATCTAGATAGAAAGGATTTTGATCGTTCTAAATCGAGACTTCTATTGCTCATGCAGGACCTAGGCTATGCTCGTGCTCGGGTGATACCTGAGACCGAGGTCAATCGAGAAAGGAATACGGCGATCACCACCTTCGTATTATTTCCAGGTGGGCTCACGAAGTTTGGTCAGTTTACATTCAGCGGAAACAAAGAACTTCCGGAGCGTGTTGCTCGTCGCCAGATCCACCTGCAGGAAGGAGAGACCTACAGCGCGAAATGGTTAAAGGATAACCAGGGCTATGTCTATGATCTTGGCATGTTTCATACTGTGACTCCCCGAATACTCAACCTGGATCAGGTCGATGCCCCGCTGGACATCGATTTCGAGCTCAATGAACGCAAGCCCCATACCCTAAGGCTGGGCATCGGTGCCAGCTCGGTGGAAAGCATGCGCTATGAGGCGGAGTGGATACATCGTAATTTTTTGGACGAGGCGGAACGCCTTTCATTGCTGGCGAGGGTCTCGGGTATCCAGCAGGGACTTGAGGCGAAGCTGTATGAACCCTATTTCGTCAATCGTGATAATTCATTGATCCATAAAATCTTCGTGCTGAACAATCAGCGGATAAGCAGCGATCCCTTCGGTATTCTTGATTCCATATTCAATATTATCGACCCTCAACCTGCCTATGATCTGTTGAGCGTCGGTGTTGAGTCCCGCCTTAACCACAAGTTTACTAAAAGGCTCAAAGGGGATGTCGGTTTGGAGCTGAGCAGCAATGATTTCTATAATATTGATCCAGCCGCGGTAGAAGAGGCTGGGTTGGAGGCGGTTGAGGACAATAATTTGTTCATCCAGTTCTCTGAGTTGGAATGGAATGGCAGAGACGATGACCTCAACCCTACCAAGGGGGAATTTCTGCGAGGCCAAATCGAGCATTCGAACGAGAAGCTGCTATCCGATGTCAATTTTGTCAAGCTTACCTTGGAGGGAAGATACTACCAGCCTCTGGCGAGAAAGCTGGTATTGGCATTACGTTTGAAACTCGGCGGTATCGAACCCTATGGAGATACCTTGGATGTGCCTGCTAATGTGCGCTTTTTTGCGGGTGGTCCTGGCAGTGTTCGCGGTTTTGAGCTGAATCGTCTCGGGCCGCTGGATGCCAATGGCAATCCGGTTGGCGGTAACAGCCTCATCGAGGGGAGCGTGGAGCTGCGTTTCCCGCTGCTTGATAATATCAGCGGGGCCCTGTTCGTCGACTTTGGGAATGTCTTCTCCGCACCCTTCACCTATCCTTTAGAGGATCTACGCTATGCGGTGGGGCCGGGGCTTCGTTATCTCACCCCCATTGGTCCGCTGCGTGTCGATGTTGGGTTCGCCATCGATCGTCAACCCAATGAGCACACCAGCCGCATTGAGTTCAGCATTGGTCAGGCTTTTTAGTGCTCTATCAATGCAATAATTACGGATTCAGCGCTCCTGTGGTGTTTCGCAGCAAGATGCTGTGCGAAGGCAATGTCTATCACCTTGTCAAGCACTGTAACACCGCGGCGGGACACCACAGGGACGCCCTTCGGGTTAGCTTGTCAATGCCCATGGACCGCGTTGCGCCTCTTGATAAGGGAATGGCCATTATCTGCGAGGCGCGCCTTGCCGTGAACGTTGACAAGCTAACTGAACTCGCACACTCACATTGATAGAGCACTAGCGCAGATGATCCGCAAGCTCACTGTCGGTCTTGGTCTGACTTGTCTATCGCTTACCCTCCTGCTGGTACTGCTGTTGTTTCCTCCCCGCGTGACGCAGCTGATGATCGATCCACTGCGCAGTCTGGTGTTGCAGCTGGTCATGACGCAGGTCTCCGCTTCACTCAATGGCAGCGTTGAAATCGCTAAGTTGCAGGGGTCTTTTTTGAGCAATCCTTCGTTGCGCAATATCGTGGTGCGCGATGAAAAAGGCGTGGTCCTCGCTGAGATCGATAAGCTGCGTTTGCGCTACACTTTAAGGGGGCTTTTCAAGGGGTATTTGAATATTCGTATTATTGAAATCAACAGGCCCCGACTTGTGCTGCTTGAAGAACCCGATGGCCAAATTGGCCTCATCCGCGCCTTATCCCCTTCCGTTGTCAAACAGACCGAGCCTGCGCCGGCGGATGGGAAAGGCCTGGTCTTGAACATGATCATAGAACAAGCACGGATCAAACAGGGGCAGGTAAATATGCAACTCTCATCGGTGCCGGGAATACAGACCGTGGAGGATATTGATCTGCGCTTGAGGGCCGAGCTGGGTCCGTCGGGCTTACGATTCGAACTACAGCAGTTAACGGCCCATGCCGAGCCGGCCGATATTTCCCTCAAGGCATTCCATGGAGGCCTGTCGATCGATGCAGAAAATATGCGTTTCCACGATCTGCTGTTACAGACCCAGGCAAGCCAACTCACCCTCGATGGGCGTCTGCCTGCAGAGGGACAGGTCGCCGATCTGAGGCTGGGAATGCGGCCTCTGGATACGGCGGAGATCGGCAGGGCAATGAATGATAAAACCATTCATGGGCCGTTATACGCCAACTTCGATGTGGTGGGTCCACCTCAGGGGGTGAATATACGTGGGCAACTCGAAGCCGGTGACGGTCGTCTCGATCTGCAGGCTCATCTGGACACCCTCAGTGTTCCACAACGCTATCATGCCGCGCTCGACATCACCGCCGCGGATCTGACCACGGTCATCGACCGTCCGGCCTTGCAAAGCAATCTCAACATGCGCTTACGTATCGAAGGCCAAGGATTTGCATTTGCCGATCTCGACAGTGAACTGCAACTGGACGTGCAGGCCTCTCACCTGGGAAAGATTAAAATCGAGCCCTCCGCGGTCCATGTACATGCGCGATCGCAACGCGTTCAGATCCAAGACTTCAAGCTAAAGACTTCGGTAGCACGGATGACCATGAAAGGGGTGTTGGATCTTGCGGGTCAATCCAATCTAGACTACCAATTGCGGGTAGGATTACCCGGTTTACGTCAATTACTGGATGTGGAGCAGTTGGACGGTATGGCGCAGTTGCAGGGACAGGCTGCCGGGCCGTGGCCGCAACTGCGAGTTTTCGGTTCCTTGCAAGCTGAAGGTCTGCGATATGAAGGGCATGCCCTCGATTCCATAGACATCCGCTATGAGGCCGAGAACGTTGGCGAACAGCCCCTGCTCAAGGCCCAACTCCAGGCCCTTCGATTGCACTCTGGTGCCCTCGATGTGGAAGGGTTTTCAGTCAATGCCTCATATGATGTGTCTGCCCAGCGACTGCGTTTCGACACCGAGCTGCGACAGTCGGCATGCTGTGAGGGCAAGGTGAATGGAAGCCTCACCTTTAACGATAACAACCGGCAATTGATCGTCGAAGCGTTGGAGTTGCGCTTGGAGGATCATCTCTGGCAGAGCTTGATGCCGCTGGAACTCGATTTGGTGCCACAACGGATTACTTTAAAGCCGTTTCGCCTGGCCCACGCCGATGAATCGATCGATCTCGGTGGTAGCCTCGATGATGGGCAGTTGCTGGGAATGAATGTGCGGGCCAGCAATATCGAGCTGGGATTCCTGGGACGGGTGCTGTCATTGCCTCACCTGGTGCAGGGCCAGGTCGACTTCGAGGCCAGCCTGGAGGGCCACTTGGATGACCCTATCTTTCAGGGGAATCTCACTATCAAGGCCACTCCAAAGCAACCGCAGCCCTTTGACCTCTCCGAGCTCACCCTGAATTACGCGCGAGGCCGGCTGCGTGGTGAGATACACGCCCATCAGGATAACCGCGAAGTACTGGCCGTGGATCTAAATCTTCCGGCTGATCTAGCGCTCATCGATAAACCGGTAGAACAACGACTGCTCGATGCGCCGTTGAACCTGCATCTGGAAATCAAACGCCCTGAGTTGAGCGGGTTTCAGCGCGCTATGCCAGATCTGCTTCGCGGCTTAGGTTATATAGAAGAGGCGATAGAGGCGAATCTAGCGTTAAAGCGTCCTGACTTTCTCAGATTCAGCCAGGATGCCGCACCTCCAAGGCCCCTTCCCGGGAGCCTGGTGGGTACCCTGGAAGGAACTCTGGATCTGCAGGGGAGCTACGCTAAGGTCACGCTAGATTCTGAGTTGAGGCTGCAGCAGCTGGGGATACTTGGCGTCATCGAAGGGATCCAAGGTGAAGCGGATTTGCAGGGGGATATGGAATTAGCTCCTACGATGGAGGCCTTGAGACAGGGCTTGATCGAAGACCGAGTCGAACCGCTCATACGCCGACTCAGGCTGCGTAGCCGGTGGTTGATGGCGCGTCTAATGGATGGTGAAATTGCGCGGGACCTGGTGCTGAGAAATCTGCTGTTGCTGGCCAATGCGGCGCTAACGGTCGAAGGGCCGTGGCTGGAGATAAAGGACCTTCACGGTCAGCTCCGCTTTACCGGTCTGCCGGTAACCGATCTGGGACTCTCTGCGCGACTGACGCCCGAGCAATTGATGCTTGAGCACCTTAAGTTAAAAACAGCGGCCTCTGAACTGCGGGGAAATGGGCACATGACTCTACCTGGGCAGCAGATGCAATTTAGATTCGATATCCCTGGGCTTCATATCGATGAGTTTGTCCCCGGGCTAGCGACCAATCTGCCTTCCGTGGTGCGGGGTAAGGTCGATATCGACGGGGATGTGCTGACACCTCAAATCGCTGCCCGGCTCAAATATGCAGGGGCCGATATCAATGCCGATTTTGCCATGGGACTGATAAACCCAGCGCTGCCGAGTTATCGCGCTGAGCTGAGTATCGATCGCCTTGATACGGCCAGGTTGTCGCCTGATCTTCAGGGGCTTATTCAGGCGTCATTGAAGTTTCAAGGTGAGGGCCTTAAAGCGACGGGACGTAAGGCCGGTGCGGTCCTGGACATAGATTCGGATGGTTTTAACCTAGTGCCCGACCTCAAGGTGAGGCTGCGCGGCAATGTGACCGGCTCTGAGGTGGAGCTGGCGGAATTCAAGGTGCAGAGCGTACCGGTGGACTTCATTGCCCAAGGCGTGCTGTCGGCGGATCAGCAAACGGCCTTGGTCTACAATATGAATCTTGGGGATTTGAGTCCTTTGCAGGCGTTCCTGGGGAAAGATATCAAGGCCACCGGGAGCATTTCCGGGGAATTTACCGGATCGCTGGAGGCCTTGCGCACCCAGGGTACGGTATATATCAATGATTTTCATTATGCCGAGCTCAAAGGTGAGGGTTTACTCGGTAATTTCACGATCGATAATTTCACCGACAGCCCACAAGCAACCCTAAGTGCCCGGGGGGTCGGTCTGCAGGCCCCTTCGTTGCCCCGAAGTTCCTTGCAACTTGAGGTGAATCATCATGCCCCTCGCGGTGATATCTCACTTACTGTCATCGAAGGTCCTTACACCCAGTCGCAGCTCACCGGCCACTTCACCCGGAGCTTAGGTCTGGAGTTTATGATTGAGCACATGCATCTGCACAGTGGTGACTGGATCTGGAAAAATCCTGTTCCCATCACTATGGTGTATGACGATCAAGGGTCGCTGCGGATTAAGGACCTGCAGCTGAAAAATGGAGAGCAAAGACTCAGTGTTGAGGCCTCGCTTTCCAAGGGTGAAAAAATTTCGGCCGATGTGCGGCTGCACGATGTGGAAATTCGGCCTGCGATACATGCTTTTGCACCTGATGCCGATGCCCCAGACGGCCGGCTTTCCCTTGATCTGAGTCTCGACGGGACCCTCAACGAGCCGGGTTTGCAGGGTTCACTCCTGCTCAGTGACCTGCGCAAGCAGAATCAATCCCTGGGTGAGGTACGCGCCCGTTTGAGTTCTGACGGCACGATATTGAACAGCGATCTTCGCTGGCAGGATCAGAATAAGCAACTGCTGCAGCTGAATGGGACTGTGGATACAGCGCCTGCAGGGGGCTTGGACTTGCAGCTTAACATCACTGATTTGAATATGAGCCGACTGGCACCCTTGAGTAAGGAAATTATCAAGAGCGAGGGCGAACTCTCAGTTGATTTGCGCCTGGCGGGAACCCTGATGCAACCGCAGGTGTTCGGTTCGATGGAGATTAAAAATTCCCAGCTGCAGCTGGCGGTAACCGGGGAAAACCATACCGATATTCAATCCATTGTGCGGGTTGATGGTACCCGGGTAAATATCGAGTCATTACACCTCGGATCCAAAACCGGGGCTGCGGATCTTGTAGGCCGGCTGGAGATTGCTGGCCTTACTCTGGATCAACTCGATCTGTCTCTTAAGGCGAGGGATTTTACGGCGATGAATACGCCCGCCATCGGGGTGAAACTCTCCTCTGATTTGAGCCTGCGCGGGTCGTTGCAGGAGATGATAGCCAAGGGTGACATCGACATCCGGCGTGCCCGTATCAGGCTAGATAATCTACCCACTAGCGAGGCCCGCGCTATCGAACCCTGGGAACTGACGATCGAAGGTGTGTATGGCCCTGGACCCGAGGAGATCGAACGGATCAACGGTAAGATTTCTGGGCCCATTAAGAAGGATCCGTTGCCCTTTCTGCGTGCCGATGTCGATGTGGATATCCCTAGGAACGCGTGGGTGCAGGGCAAGGGAACGGCCGTGGAAATGAAGGGTGAACTACAGTTGAAAAAGGATCTCGCGGGGCCCTTTGTCATCGGTGGTTATGTGGAGACCCTGCGTGGTTTTGCCAGCTTTTTAGGCAAAAAGTTTGAGATCGAAAAGGGCAGGGTGACCTTTACCGGGACTGAGGAGATCAATCCAAATTTAGGGATTACCGCGAAATATAAGGTCTCGGATTACATTGTCTATGTTGATGTCACGGGTGAAAGCAAGAAACCGGATATTGATTTTAGGAGTGAACCTGAGTTGGACGAGGCGGATGTCATCTCTCTGTTGGTGTTCGGCAGGACGACCGACCGCCTGAGCAGTTCGGAGGAAAGTACTCTAACGAGTGAGGCGGGTCAGTTGGCCGGCAGCATGGCGGCCGGTATGCTTGAACGTACCTTGGGTAACACCTTTGGTCTGGATACCATAGCCGTCGACTTGGGCGATGAAGACTCGGGCGGCAGCGTTGGCGCGGGTCGTTACATCACCCAAGATCTCTATCTCTCTTACGAACGCACAATTAGTGATCCAACAAAGGAGAACCGTAGCGGTAATACAGTGGGTATTGAGTACAGCGTCAGTGACAGACTTAAAGTGAAGGGCACCAGCAGTGACATTGGGGAGACGGCCCTGGATTTTAATTGGAGTTTTGACTATTGAGCGGTAGAAGGCTGTCCAAGAGTGAGGGCCGTAGTAAGGGAAAGCCATTTTGAGCCAGATTTCCCAATTAATTTCGTTAAATATGGCCAATATTCGCCGTATTTAATCGAAAATCTGGCTCAAAATGGCTTTTCCGCAGTAAGTTCTCTCTTCTCGGACAGGCGCCTATCCCATCTTTGACATCTTCTTTAATAAATTTACATAAAAACAGTTGGTTACGGTTTTTATCAGGTCGTTATGGTACACATACGGTTGTGTCTGGGGATTTCAGATGATGGTTTTCTCGGTTTTGCCGGGACGGTCCGAAATCCCGAGGGCATCATAAATGATCTGCTGGCGGGGCTCGGGCCGTGTGGATTTGCGCACAGGTAAGGTTTTTCCATCTTGACTCCGAAAATGTCAAAGTTGGGCTAGGAGCCGATGGCCTTTGGTAATCCCGAAACAGCGCGCATTCAGCTATGCGATGAGGGGTGTGACGATTTAATTTTATGCTATGATTATTCTGCGTTGTTGGAGTTTTACCTTAAAACAAGGCTATGTCATCGTTATATGTTGAAATTTACCTCTATCCATGCACATTCATTGATTTTAAAAGAACTATAAAAATGATATGGGTGAACTAAAATCAGTCACTTAGGGTATTTCAACACCTAACGGTGACATTACCTAAAACAACAGATTATAGATCACCAGGAAAGTCCAGACGATAACGATCCGGGCAGTCCGGCGCAAGAGTCAGGGACAACTGACCCGCAACCGCCAGCCCAAGCTAGCTGACTCAGTGATGTTGAGTTTGTCACCAGGTCGGTCCAAAAACTCGAGAAATACTGGAAGACTAGGATTCACCACCACGGAATTAGTCCATTTTCATCACTGGGGAGAATGCAAGCATGAAACATTCAGGCGTCGATCTTCTATATTACCTGGTTGTCGCTTTTGTTATAGCCGTTGCCGCTGGCTGTGGCGGCGCCGATTCCCCCGATCCCCCCGATCCCGTCGATATCTCCGGCACCTGGAGAATCACTCAGGTCAACGATAATAGCCAGTGTCCTCTCGATCCAGGCGAGGACCCGAGGGAAGAGGAGACATCTGTTATAACGGTCACAGTAAGTGGCAACAACGTCACTATATCCGACGGTACTCCACCGGATGCGACTGGCATGATCAACGGCAACGTTTTAACTTTTAGCGTCACATTTGCCGATACGGACGGTGCTCTACCCGCAGATATTACAGAAAGGGGGACGATTACATTTGCGGGTGACCCTGCAACCAGCTTTACTGGAAGCGGCAAGTTCAATTCCTCATTTTCTGGCGGCGTCTGTGATCCTGTGCAAAAAAACTGCCAAGTGTCAGGTCAGCAGGGTGCCTGTAGTGGGGACATTCAGTACAGCGGCACCAGGGTAGCAGGTAGTGGTGACATTGAACCTAACAATGACGTCTCGCAGGCAAACCCCATCGATATAAGCAGCGGCGCCGGCGAGGTCAACGGCACCGTCAACAACGGTAGCGACAGAGTGGACATATTTGCAATTACGCCTTCGGCCACCGGAACGTTCACTATCGGCCTTTCCGGATTCGACATTCCCGGTGGCGAGGACCTTGATGTCGATATTTTCGCCAGCGACGGCACACAGCTCGGTTCTGGCTTAAGTGCGAACAGCTTCGAGCAGGTCGAGGTTAATCTGGACGCCAATGTGCAGTATTTCATACAGGTCGACGGGTTCGAGACGCCAAATGGTGATGCCGACTATAGGCTTTCCATAACCTCCAATGGTGGCCCACCGCCAGTGGGCAGTGGTGGTGACGTTGAACCCAACAATGACAACTCGCAGGCAAACCCCATCGATATAAGCAGCGGTGCCGGCGAGGTCAACGGTACCGTCAACAACGATAGCGACAGATTGGACATATTTGCAATTACGCCTTCGGCCACCGGAACGTTCACTATCGGCCTTTTCGGATTCGACATTCCCGGTGGCGAGGACCTTGATGTTCATATTTTCGCCAGCGACGACACGCAGCTCCTCGACTCAGGTATAAGTGTTGACAGTTTCGAGCAGGTCGTGATCAGTCTGGACTCCGGGGTACTGTATTATATATTGGTCGATGGTTTTTCCACTCCAAACGGTGATGCCGCCTATATGCTTTCGATCGCTGCAAACTAATTCGTCAGGACAAGTATCGATATCTGCCCTGCCGACTGCGGGGCAGATGCTTGGGTTTTTATATCAATGTTCAGCGACTCGTAAACTGCACTGCAGAAAGTCATAGATCCATCTCTGTCGACAAAATCCGTCTTTCGACTTCCGCTTCGGGGCGAGTGCAAGGTAATCGCACATTATCTTATTACATTCAAGCGTATCTTCCGCACTCAATTTCGTAGAAAAAGGCTATTTTTACAATATCTACAAATCTCATTGGAGCACAGCCGATACCCCGAGAGCAACACCTTTAAGATCAATCAGTTTTAAGATCAATCAGTTTTAAGATCAATCAGTTAGAAATGATGCGCGCTACGCTCAGTAACAGGGTTTGATCCAAATGTTTAGCCAGTTCTTTCCGCATCAGATGGAAATAGAAGTGAGCCTGACCGCGCTGGGAACCATTTCAAGTGCTCCAATCTTGCCTGACTATATTGGCTGAATCTAACCAGACATGTACCCTGCTTTACGATATGTCGATAAATTACCTAAATGCAGCGAACTAGGGTGCGGAATGTGAGTTCAAGCGTGATTATTCTCAGGATTTAGGGATCATGATTTTTGGGTTTCGGTACGGCCGAATTAGCTAGAGTTATGTTCATTTCTTTTCGGGTTTAAACAATGCTTCAAGTACGTCTTGCGGAATTCTTTCGGTATCCGTTTTCTTTGATTTCGCTGCCTGGTCCTGCTGATCGTTATTTTGAGGTGGTCGAACACTATCAAGCACAAGAGTGCTATTCCCGGTGGATTTTTTAAGGTCTTTTATTTTCTTCTTAATCTGCGAAGGGGACAATACCTGCGTTTTCTCTATCCCTGTTTGACTTGATGCCTGCGCCCGCTTGATGGTACCGTAGGTGGGTGACGGTCGTGTAGCATCAGGGTCGGGGCTTTCTTCATCGCTGGACGGCATGGGATCCGCCGCCTGTTCTTTCGTCTGCGAGGGGTCCATCATCTCCTTGGTTTTCTCTATGATTTCTTGTTTTGACTTCTGCACTTGCTCGGTCGCATCGGAGATCGGAGACAGCCGCGTAGCATCAATATTGGGAGTATCATCATCGCTGGACGGCATGGGATCTGTCGCGTGTTCCTTCGTCTGCAAAGGGAGCATCACCTCAGTATTCTCGATATGTTTTGAGTCTGACTCCTCTGCCTGTTGGACTGTATTGGATGATGGTTGAGTAACATCAAGATTGGGGATGTCCATCTCGGTGGATGTCATAGGGTAGCTTGCGTTTCCAGTCGTCTGTGAAGGGGGCATTACTTCCGTTTTATCTATAGTTTCTCGTTTAGACTCCTGTACCCACTCATCTGCGGTGATATGAGGTGGTAGCTCAGTATCACTGAGAATCTGAGTAACTCGTCGGTTCTGTGGATCGGTTTCTAGTTCTGGAGCAATCTTTGGCTTATGCCTGAGATCTTCTTGATTCGTCGTCAGCCAGTCTTCCATAGCGTTATTGGAATCTTCGGCTCTCGGTAAACCGGTAGTCTTAAATGGCTTCTTGTGTTCTTTATTCTTACTCGCTAACTGAAATAATGTCTCAGCTTGCCCACTGTCTTCTCGTGAACCAACTATAGGAACGCTAACGGTTGCATCAAGTTTATTGAGGTTAGGTACGGAGAATATGAATTCAATATCATGAAAACATATTTTATTTCCGTTTTTTAGTAGCGCTCTGCCTCTCACTCTCTTGCCATCGATAAAGGTACCGTTAGTGCTGTCTCTATCGACTAGCCAGTACCCATCATCCTCATACTCAATTAAGGCGTGCTCACGACCAATGGTGGGTTTGTCTAATAATAAATACTGGATAGTATCGTTGCGCATTCCCGTGCTGACACGACCAATCTTAGTGATTTTTTTGGAGAGTGAATAGTTGTGATTGGATGTATAGCCATTAATATCAATCAATAATGCTTTTTCTTGATCTTCTTTTGTCGAGGGGGAAGAAATTGAGCCAGGTTCTATGCGGACGGTAGCCTTAGTGCTCGCTAGACTGGGTGTTTCTCTTCTCCTTCGGCGAGACATGTTTTTTCTCCTAAGTATAAAAAAGGCACCCAGGGCCACTAAAAAAATAAACAGCGCGCCGGCTATCATCATCCGATTGTTGGCGTAGAGCTGCTGGATGTTGCCCAGAACCGCATTCGGCATGCTGATGGGTTTGGACTGAGCCAACCGTTCAGGTCCATCCATCGGCTCATTGCCATCGGCCATTTCATTGGCAGCCTCATTTTCTGTCATCGCTGGAAGAGCTTCTTGCGTATCAATCGCTTGGGTATCCCCCATTGAGTCGCTTGGAAGCTGAGGCTCTATCATTGTTTCCGGTAGTTGGCTTTCTTGAGACAGGGAGGTGGCAGGCGGGTGGTATATTTCTTCCAATCGAGCAAACACGTTGGGTAAATCCTCGGCAAGTAATACCCTGAAATGATCGCCCCCTGTCTTGGCGGTCAGGCTTTGAATCAATTGATAATTTGCCGCCTCAGCGAATGCTATGCCAAATACCTTGATGCCTAGATTTGACGCTAGAGTAGACAGTTCCTCAAGCATCCAGTCTTCCTGCTGTTTATCTCGGGCTTTATTTCCTGTGTCTACGATACCGTCTGTGATTAGAATGATTGACTTGTCGGCATCATCCCTACCATGTAGCGCAATTTCATAGATTGCTCGTTCTAATGCCGCCGGACTATTGGTCAGAGAACCCGAATAGTCTATTTCCTGCATCGCATGTAAGAGAAGGGGCCTTGCCCCCCCGGATAAGGGGGTAAGAGGAATAGCCAACTTTACGTCTTGATCAAAGATTATTAGGGCTAAATTAGTGTTGCTATCGCTCTCCGAGATAAATGCCTTTAATGCGCGACGGGCTAAGAACTCAGGATCATTCTTTTTCATGCTACCCGAGTTATCCATCACCATTATAATATCCTGCTTTAATTCACTACCCCAGGCATGTGGTACTAACGATAGTACAAGGACCGGAATGGATAATGCGCTGATGAGAATAAAAGAACGTAACTGTGTCATGCAGAACCATTCGGACTTGGACCCTGAAAAATTCATGTTTTCCTCCTACCATGGCGGGATCGAATCAAGACTTCTAATTCCCATTTATACAGCATTTATCATGCCGCAATCAATGACAGTATTTCAGTGGTCAGGAGCGCGGATAAACAAGTTTATCAACCGGTGCCAAATGATCGTTTGAAATCAAAGTGCGGTGGTAGGCCCATTCCCGGTCAGCTCCCTAGCTATGTAACTGTTATCGCAACGTCGAATACGGACGATCATTCAGCGCCGGTTAGGGAAGTTATTTAATCCGCATTCCTTATTTAGGTAGCATTTTTATAACTTAGTCCGGATATTTCATGAATTTACGCGATGATCGCGTAGAGGTATGATTTCACAAGGGATTCTTCGAAGGAGCGGCGTATCCACGATTACGGCCGACTGAGCAACAATCTTGTGGAAACAAGGATCAAGCGAGAGCGTGTGCAATTTATGAAATATCCGGGTTAGAGAGTGTTCAATGTAAACTTATGTTATAAACCTATATTCAAGTGATACTCATTCTGCAAAATAGAGAATAAAGTTTTCTTGAAAGTCACTATATCGTTTATAATGGTTAGTTATTTAAAGGCTAAATTTGTCTGTGAGTTTCAATGAATAAGCCCTTGTGGAAACAAATTTCTATGCGATCATTGCGCAATATTCATGGAATGTCCGGGTAAAAAGATTGTAAAAAAGTATGTCCAAGACCAGGTTTTTCCGGCATCGGGGTAGCCGAGGGGGCTAGACTCAGTTAGCATTTTGATGCTGAGAAATATACCGATTGTAGTATCTGCATTGATGTTTACAAAATTCGAGCCGATTTAGAATACAGGGGTTAAATCTTGCGCAATATGTGATTTCAGAATGCCTAAAACTATAGTTATCAAACAGCCTGAAGGCGATCGCGCCCCTTTTCTGCGGGGCATCTTAACTCAATCTCTAGTGCGCAAGGGCTTGTCCTTTGAGGACGCCTATGCCTTGGCCCAAGAGGTGCGCGATCAGCTGCGAGATTCTAAAGAAATCTCCAGTAAGCTATTACGGGTGCGGGTTGCGGAGGCGCTGGAAAAGCGTTTTGGCATGCAATTAAGGCAGGCCTATGAGGCCAAGCCCCAGAAGAGCGAAGAGATTATCGTAAATACCTCGACGCGTAGCGCGCCCTTTTCCGTAGGCATCCTTACTCATTGCCTGGAATCTTGTGCTATTGCGCCTGAGATGGCCCTAGAAGGCGCTCGGCATGTACATGATGCTCTTAACGCCACGGGTCATAAAGAGATTGGCCACCGTGCCCTACGGCACATCATTTACCAGTGTCTGAAGTTGCATGTGTCCGAAAAAAAAGCCAACATGTACCTCTCTTGGCGTCAGTTTCAGAACAGCGGCAAGCCCTTAATCCTATTGGTTGGTGGTGTCAGTGGCGCCGGCAAAAGCACGGTAACCGCTGAAGTGGCCTACCGGATGGATATCGTACGCACTCAGTCTACCGATATCATGCGTGAGATCGTCCGCTGTTATCTGGCTCCTCATGTCGTGCCTACGCTTGGGTATTCGAGTTTCGAGGCGTGGCGTGGCATGCCGGCGATAAAACGCAAAGGACGCAGAGAGGTGGACAATCCGGTAATCAGCGGTTTTGTGACCCAGTTTGGCAAGGTCAAGGTAGCCCTTGAGGCCACGATCAACCGGGCCTTGGATGAGGGCCAACCGTTGATTGTGGACGGTGTGTTGGTCTTGCCATGGGAACTGGAACTGGAGGAGCTCCAAAAACGAGCCATCGTGGTTCCAGTGATGTTGGCCGTAATGAGGAAAAAACTGCTGGCTAAGCAACTCAAACATCGTGGTCGAGAACAAAATGCCCGTAAGGCCTCGCGATATCTCAAACATCTGGATGATATTTGGGAATTACAGTCCTATCTGCTGAGTCAGGCGGATCAAGCCGGAATCCCCATTATTCCAAACTGGAGCATGGAGAGCACCGTGCGGGAAGTGTTGGAATTGATCAGTAAAAAGATCATGTCGCATTATCCGCCGGATCCCCATGCCTTGGTATGATATATACTAACTGATGTGGGATGGGGCTGGTAAGAATGCGAATGTTACATTGCTACCCAGCTTGTTTTCTCGCGCCAATGTCTGGTCGGTACTTGCGATAATATGGATTTTTCCCATTGCTGCGGGCGCGGCCGAGATACGTGTTGCTGCCGCGGCCAATCTCTATCATGCCTTGCCCGAGATCGTGACCCTGTTCGAACAGGGCACCGGGCATAGGGTCAAACTAACCTTTGGGGCTTCTGGAAATATTTCTCAGCAGATTCTACAGGGTGCGCCCTTTGATCTCTTTTTCAGTGCTAACGAGGCCTATGTGGAACGCTTGCGGAGCAAGTTTCTGACCCAGGGCAATGGCAGTGTTTATGCTATTGGCCGGTTGGTGCTCTTTGTTCCACGTCATTCTATGCTGATACCAAGCTCAGATCTGGCTAGGTTGAGGAGCAGTCTCCGAACAGGCGATTTAAAACGAATTGCTATCGCTAATCCGGAACATGCACCTTATGGTAGCGCTGCCCGCCAGGCCTTACTTAGTGCCAAATTGTGGGAGCGCATCAAACCCCATTTGGTGGTTGGTGAAAGCGCGGCTCAGGCAGCACAATTTGCCTTATCCGGGGCTGTAGAGGCCGCCCTTATTCCGCTTTCCAGCGTCATCCATTCCCGGTTTAAAGGTCAGGGGCAATATGTCACGGTCGATGAGGCCCTGTATTCTCCATTGCTGCAATGGAGTGTCGTACTCAAAGGGGCCGGCAAAGGCGCAACTCGGTTTTTTGAATTTATGTCCGGAGCCCAGGCCAGGGTCGTTCTGCAACGATACGGGTTTGGGTTGCCGGCCAAATTGAATGTCCCACTACCCGGCTGATGGACTGGGACGCTTTCGCCTTATCGCTGCGTCTTTCGGCTTGGACCACGCTGATCCTATTTGTTCTCGGGCTGATGATCTCCCGCTCCCTGGCCTGGCGGGACTTTTCGGGAAAGGCCTTGATCGAGGCCGTCGTTGCCCTGCCGCTGGTGCTTCCGCCGACGGTCTTAGGTTTTTATCTATTGGTGGCGCTGGGACGCCACTCGCCGCTGGGTCAGTGGTTTGAGGCTTGGAGTGGGTATACCCTAGTATTCTCCTTTACTGGTCTGCTTATCGCATCGGTGGTCTACAGTTTGCCTTTTACCGTGCAGCCGATGCTTCGGGCTTTTGAGGCCGTACCCCAAACCCTGCGAGAGGCCGCCTGGTGCAGTGGCCTCAACCATTGGCAGACCCTAATTAAGGTCGAGTTTCCTCTGGCTTGGCCGGGTATTCTATCGGGGCTGGTATTGACCTTTGCTCATACCATGGGTGAATTTGGCGTGGTCCTCATGGTTGGAGGCAATATTCCGAGTGAGACACGGACGATTTCTATCGCCATCTATGACCGGGCCCAGGCCTTTGACCAGGCTGCGGCAGGTACTATGTCCCTGGTGCTGTTGGTGTTCGCGTTTTTCACCGTGAGTTTGGTGTATGCCATCAACCAGCGCCATCGTAAACGGCGCTAGTGCCCTATCCATGTGATAATTACGGATTCAGCGTCCCTGTGGTGTTTCGCAGCAAGGCGCAGTGCGAAGGTAATGGCCATTACCTTGGCAACGCCCACGGAATGCGTTGTGCCTGTTGACAGGGGAGTGACCCTTACCGGCGAGACGCGCCTTGTCGCTAATCTTGACAAGCTAACTGAACCCGCAATTATCATATAGGAAGTGCACTAGTTGCTCGGCAAATGTTTCTATATACTCGCGTTCTTGCGATGGATAACCTATGCCCAGAAAATCTCGAACACCCCCCAAAGACCCTTTC
>JAAEPA010000548.1 GCA_024222475.1 Gammaproteobacteria bacterium
CCATGAAATTCGTCAACGTCCACGAGGCAAAAACACAGTTTTCCAAGTTATTGGAACGGGTTCGTGCGGGAGAGGATATTGTCATCGCCAAGGCAGGTATCCCCGTCGCTCGCTTGGTGCCCTATACACCACCAAGACGCAAGATTACTCCGCCTGGCGCCATGAAAGGCGAAATCTGGATTGCCGGTGATTTTGATGACCCATTGGATACACTGTTCGAATGCCTTGACGAGGGGAATCCTGCGTGAGGTTACTGCTAGGAGGCTGTCCGAGAATAGCGAACCTACTGCGGAAAAACCATTTTGACCAGATTTCCCCATTAAATTCGTTAAATATGCCTAATATTCGCCTTATTTAATTGAAAAATCTGGCTTAAAATGGCTTTCCCTCGCTACGACCCCTATTCTCGGGCAGCCTCCTAGATACTCATCTACTGCTATGGTGGGAGATGGATAGTCCAAAGCTTCCAATCATATTGAGAACGCTGGTGGATGAAGCGGATGCCGTGTTCATCAGCCGAGCCTCACTATCGGAGATTGCCATTAAGGTTTCAATAGGCAAGCTGAGGTTGAACATCGAACAATTCGTAGGAAATATCAAAAACATGGCTTTGAATGGCTCGACATTCGCAATGCCCATCTGTTGACCGTAGCTACACTACCGCGATTTGACGATCACAAAGATCCCTTTGATCGCCTTCTGGTGGCGCAGAGCTATACCGAGCCGTTGTTGCTCCTAACGGCGGACAAAAGACTGAGCAGGTATGGAAAAATAGTGAGGGTGCTCTGATGGGAAGTAAGGAATTACCATAAAATACAAGGGAGTTACCCAAACCAATCCTCCACTTTCACCCCTTTAAAATCACCGAAATCCTGCTTATTGCGGGTTACCAAAACAAGCCTGTTGACTGCCGAGGTGGCAGCGATCTGGGTATCTGCGTAGGGTGGAGTTCGCCCCAAACTGACCAACCGAGCCCTTTCTGCGGCCTGCCATTTAGCGGCTGCCTGATCGAATGCCAGAATCGGAACGATGCCCTGGATGCGTCTGAACAGATAGTCTTCGATCTGCCGGCGGCGATGGGATCTGGGTAGACGGTACATGCCATATAACATCTCTTGCCAGGTCACTGCGGCAATGGCAAGAGATAGCGCATTGCGGGCAATGTGGTCCAAGACACCAGAATTAGGTTTGGTAGCGATGGCCTCGGCAAGGACATTGGTATCCAGCAGATATTTTAATCCTCCCACGAGAACTCCCTACCCAAGCCCTTGTCTCGCCAGGCACTAACTTCCTCCACAGTAAAATCAACCGGTTCGAAACCCGGATCTGAGCGCATTTCCTGAATAGCCTGCCAGAAGTTGTTTTTCTCTCCACCTTTCTGCAACCACTCAAACGCCTGCTCGGAGATGATCACCGCTACCGGTTTACCTCGTCGGGTAATGTGTATAATTTCACCTGCCTCGGCCTCATGAATCAGCCGGGTCAGCTGGTTTTTTGCATTAGCAACCGATAGTTCGGTCATAGCGACACCTTTATGGCTATGTAGTTGGCCATATTAGTCTTATTCCCGAGAAAAGACAACACCGCGGCAAGCCGATGGGGGCATTTCAGTATCCTATCCTACGTCGATTTGATTCCGATGTTGTGCATAAAAAAAGGCGGCCTTGAGGGCCGCCGTAATTTTATTATTGCTTTTTTGTTATGGGTTTAGTTCTGGAGTGTAGCCTTGCGTCTTCTGGGCCGGGCGAAGGGGATGGCGAGTAGGCCGATACCGAGCAGGGCGAGGGTGGTGGGTTCGGGGACTGAAACCTCACCTTCAATGACATCGTTGGCGCAGGTCATGCCCCAGTGGATCGCTACTTGCCCGTTATTGAACAAATC
>JAAEPA010000549.1 GCA_024222475.1 Gammaproteobacteria bacterium
CATCGACTCGCCGCGCTGCCATCGATCCCAAATCTCAGCCTTCTGCTTGGAGGTAAAATAGATCCGCTGCCGATACCCCATTATCAACACTCCCTCTTTCTTCAAAGATTAGAGTGTTGCGATGATCCATTGAATCCACCGGATATTCCGGACGTTAGTTTCAGGTGCAACGAAAGTCGGTTTACCCCCCATCTCGGACTTGCGTCGCACTGCAGCGAAGGACCAAAGGTGGCTCGAAACAAAATTTATTTGCAGATGTGTCGATGGATGGCTGTGGACCAAGACTGCTCCCTAGCCATTCAGCAAATGTCGTGATGCAGCCGCCGATTATCGGTAATCAATGGCTGTGAACAATATTCCTGTGAAACAACAAACTACTGAGCGAGGTTACAATATAGTCTAGATATGTGGTAATATAATACCAGAATTGGATTCTGATCTTTTGCTGGCATCAATAGAGCATTCAAAAAGGAGATTGAACTGCGGTTTCAGGAATCAGAGTACAAGTAGATGAATTTCTGTAGCTGAGTGGTACGTGCGAGGTACTTCACAAGAACCTTAGCAAAGTTGTTACGTATGTTAGGCATTGAAGACCACCCGAAATTGGTTTGTTGAAGTCGTCATATCTGGAATGAACTAGCAGGAGTTTTCGACAAATGGGTGGATTTGGTTCGGGAGGTTGGAATGCAACGGGGCGGCCGACGACGGCTGACCTGCCGCTGCTCGACGTCAACCGATTGAACAAGTCCGGCGTACTTCATCAAGGCTACAGGGGTGTTCTTGGTTGGAGGGGCGTCGATGGTGAAGTCCGTATGAACATAATCACCCGGTCAGATCACATAAGCCTGGAAGGTGCGAGTGATGGAAGCAACCGGATCGACGTGATCTGGTTTTCCTGGGAACCGTGCCGGTTCGGAGGCCGCCGCCCGTTCTTTTTTTGCCCGGGATGCGGCCAGCGTGTCTTGCACCTTTACCGGCTTGGACACTTCGCCTGTAGGACGTGTCATGACCTGTCCTATCCGTCGCAGCGTGAGCGGGAAAGCGATCGGGCACAGCGGCGGGCGAACCGGATCCGCAGGCGTCTTGGTGGAGAACCCGGGTGGCTGAACGTCCCGTCGCGACCGAAGGGTATGCATCTGCAAACGTATCTGCGTCAGGTGAGCGTGTTACTGGAAGCAGACGATATCACCCGAGGTCATTTATCACACTACTGTTAGACGGCGCCCCCCTCTCTCTCAAGGTGAAGGGGTGAAGCCTCGACTCTGCAACTTGTCCCTTTAGAAAGAGCATATCTCTCAAAATATACATTCTATTCTGACTGCTATTTTCATTTATCAGTTACCCCTTCACCCCTTCACCTCACACAACGCGGAGAGAGACGCCGACAGATTTGTAGCCGCCTGCTTTAGAACGGCGCCCGTAGGTAGCGCGCCTGAAAAACTTGTCATCCGTCATTCGGCTGGCTCCTGCCCTGTCACTACGGCTCGCGCCGCCGGAATGTGCTTGTACAGTGTCGAAACCGAAACGCCGAGCCGGCTTGCCACTTCTCGCGTGGTGATCGAGGCATCAGCCAGCATGGCATGTGCTGCAATTATGTCGTCATCCGACAATGCTCTGGGCCGGCCTCCAACACGCCCGCGCGCTCGTGCAGCATCG
>JAAEPA010000550.1 GCA_024222475.1 Gammaproteobacteria bacterium
ACCACCTTTTGTAAACCGCTTTCATGCGCATGGTGGCGCCGCGTCTTCCCGGAGCGCGGATCTACCGACAACCTCGAACTGGGAAAGACGTACTGCCAACCCCACTCCCTGGCCGCATTGGGGTACTTACGGCTCAATGCATCCGGCAGATAAACCTCGCCGAACCCTTTATCAAGATCATCCTGGTGCAGCGTTTTTGCTTGCTGCAAATGCGCCTGCAACGAATCGCTAAAACGCTGCGGCAAGGGTACGACCCGGTCCTTACCGCCTTTGGCATTGCGCACCACGATGTGCCGGTAGCCGAAATCCACATCCTGCACCCGCAATCGCAGACACTCCATCAACCGCAACCCCGAGCCATACAACAATCCCGCCTTGATCTGGTGAACGCCACTCAAGGCGTTCAAGATCGATTCCACCTCTGGCCGCATCAACACCACGGGCAGGCGCCGCGGTCGCTTGGCACGTGCGAAATCGCCCATGTTACCCAACGGTCTCTTCAACACCTGGTCAAACAGGAAAACCAATGCATTCAACGCCAGATTCTGGGTGCTGGCCGCCACCTTGCGCCCCAATGCCAGATATTCCAGGAACGCAAGCACCTCCTGAGGCCCCATCGATACCGGATCGCCCTGGCCGTGAAAGGTGATGAAGCGGCAAATCCAGGACGCGTAGGTCTGCTCGGTACGGATGGAGTAACCCCGCCTGCGGATCTCGGCGGTGAATCGTTTAAATAAACCCGAATGAGCCGTCTTGATTTCCTTACAGTTACCTTGCTCCGCATTCTTCGCCTCCCACGGAACATGATCATAATCTCGCGCTACCGTGGGATGCGAGGCTTGCAATGATCGCGCAGACTCACGCCAGTAGTCCCAGTCAAAAGCGCGCGCCCATTTCAGATCTGCCACCTCGACCAGTAAAATCCGTATAGCATCGATCGCCTGTCTAAATTGCCAGTCTTTTAGCCCTGATGTTCGGCCTAGCGCATTGAGGTATTTAGTCAGACCCGAGGCTTGATGCGTCTTGAGCCGCGCCTCTGGGTAGGCATCGATATAGGCCTGTGCACGTAGCAGGTACCAACGGTCGGAGGGTTCCGTAATGCCTTGATGGTGAAGAATATTTATGTAGCGTTCCCAGAACTTGGCTATCTCGGCCTGGCGCGCCGGCGTGCTGCGATCCTGCATAATATGATCCTCACTGTTCCCTGTGGAAAAAGAGCTTGGAAAGCGTTTAGCATTAATTGCTTTATAGAAATGTAAACACCCATACTATACTTATTCCTTATAGTATCAGAACTTCCTGTTCTGTCTAATACACTGTTGAACTAAACCGCTACGCGGTAGCCCTCCGATTCAAGCTCATCGTTAACCTCATCGTCCACACTCCTAATAGAGCACTGCTGGTCTATAACCGAAGGAGTCAAGACGATGAGGCCCTTACGAAAAGCGATGATTCAAGCCATGGAGCTGCGTGGTTTCTCTGCCCGCACCCACCAGACTTACCTTTGTACCGTGCAGTCGCTGGCGCGGTATTACCAGCGTTCTCCCGATCAGCTCAGCGTGAGCGATGTGCAGGCTTTTCTGCA
>JAAEPA010000551.1 GCA_024222475.1 Gammaproteobacteria bacterium
CGGCTTGCTCAACCTCTTTCTCGGCTTGCTCAACCTCTTTCTCGGCTTGCTCGACCTTTTTTTCGAGATCGGCCAGGTCACCGGCAATGGAATCCCGTAAACGCCGGGCGTCGACTCGAGAATGGTAAGCCCATAAATCCGCCTGTTTTTGCGAGATCCCCAGCATTACTGTCATCACTTGCCTCATAATCCCGGTCTTCAATTTTTCCGGTGGGTTGTCCGGGTCGATCTCCTTTCCGTGTTCGAAAAAGTAAACCCAAGTATCCAAGTCTGATTCTATTTTACCTTCCTTGGGGCATTTTGGCAACTCGAGGGTGTAGATCGAGGCGGGATGGCTCAGTTGAACCTCGTACTACGCGTCGTAGAGCCCAAAGCCATGATGCAACGCCTTTGAATCGGGAAACATGACCTTGCCCAGGATCCAAATGGAAAAGGCCGGTAGGAGATCTTTGAATTTCTCGGCTTCCTCCAATTGACTTGCGTACATTTTGCTCCAGGTAAAGAGGATGCGGGCATGCAACCATTCATGGTTCGTCAATTGAATCTCGATTTGGATATGCCGTCCATATTCATCGACGGCTTTGACATCGATTATGGTGAGTTTGTCATCGGCGAATTCTTTTTCGTTGAAGGGATTGACCACCAGCACCTTCTTGAGTCGAATGCCCTCTGACGCGAAGACGGCATTGAGGAAGTTGGTGAGAATGGGTTCGTTGCCCGGTCTGGAAAAAAGAACTCGAAATGCATAATCAACGGTGGGGTCGATAGGTTCGGCCATGTTTTACCTCGACGATCCGAAAGGTAGGGAGTGATTATAGCAGGTTACGATTTTTTAGTTATTTTTATTTTACGATGGACACGGCAATATTGGGGTTATCCGGATTGACAATGACCGCCTGTCCGGCAGGGGATAGTAGCACATCCATGTCGTCCATGGGTACCGCCCCAAGGAGCACATCATCCCCGATAACCAGGGCGCCGGTAAAGCAACCCCTGTTCACGAATTTTATTTCGATTGGACCGACGTAAGGACATAGTTGCTTTTTCCGTTGGC
>JAAEPA010000552.1 GCA_024222475.1 Gammaproteobacteria bacterium
ACCGAAATAACTTATCTAACCCGGATATTTCATGAATTTGCGCGATGATCGCGCAGAGATTTGTTTTCACAAGGGATTTTACTCCAGGCATCCTGCCTTGCGCCCCTCGGGCCGGCAAAGCTGTTCAAATCCGCTCCCGGCGGATTTGTGCGAAGGAGCGGCGTATCCATGATTACGGCCGACTGAGCAACAATCTTGTGGAAACAAGGATCAAGCGAGGGCGTGTGCAATTTATGAATTATCCGGGCTAGCGGTGTCCTACGCATTTTTTAGAGCTTGGTAGAGTGTTACAACTGGGAGGGTAAAAGTATAGGTAAGTGATATTCAGGAAAGGGACAACAGTTCGGCTTTGTCGATCAATTGAGTTTGTAAACCGATACGCGGTCGCCGAGTTTTTTGGTTCCTTGGGGATGCTATCGATACGAGCACCCTAACTGGCGCCGAATACCAGTGATCATTCGGTGCCAGTTAGGGAAGTTATTTCGTTCTCATTCCTAGTGTGTCATTCTCATTCCTAGTGTGTCATTCTCATTCCTATGCACTTTTTCTCAGGCTATATTCGATGGTATGGGGCGCCTTGTGTCTGTGCTCATACCGCGTTATGCTTCGCAGGATTTCGCGTTGGGCGTCCTGGGTTCCAGTCCAGCCTTCCACCTTGACCCATTTGTTAGGTTCCAGCATCTTATATTGCTCGAAGAAGTGGGTTATCTGGTGTTTAAGTCCCGAGGGGAGATCATCTACGTTTTGTATGGCGTCGTAGGGTGCATATATTCCTTTTGCCGGTACCGCCAGCACCTTTGCATCGGGGCCTGCCTCATCGCTCATCTTGAGCATTCCTATCGGGCGGCAGCTGATGACGGCGCCGCTCATTACCGGTAAGGGTGTGGCAACCAGCATGTCAACGGGATCGCCATCTTCGGAAAGACTGTGTGGTACGAAACCATAGTTACACGGGTAGAACATGGCTGCGTTGGAAAACCGGTCTACGAACATGGCCCCGCTTTTTTTATCCATTTCATATTTTATCGGTGAGGAATGCGCGGGTATTTCAATGACGACATTGATTTCATGAGGGACGTTTTGTCCAGGACTTAACATATCTAAAATCATTGTGCATTCCTTGATCTTCGGGTTGATTGCTTGGTGAGTAATGATGGAGGCATTATACTGAGTGCAAGCTGTCATGCTGATAAGAGGGTCACACTTAACATAAGTCCTGCAGGTGATTGCATTTACCTAGGAGGCTGTCCGAGAATAGAGAACCTGCTGCGTTTATTGAGTTTTCTACTTTACTACCTTAGAGGGTTATGAACATGTCACTTGACGTAGTCCCTGTTGTGTTGGGCGTTCTGGGTTTGATTGCCGCATTTTTGTTGTACCGGCTTGTGTTGCGTTACCCTGGTGGTCAAGGCAATGTCGCTGAAATAGCACAATCCATCCATCTTGGGGCCATGACCTTCATGCGCCGTGAATACTCCATACTCTTTTTATTCGCTACTTTTCTGACCGCGGCCATTTGGCTATCTGATCTCGGTGGCGGAACGGCTTTTGCCTTTGTGGTGGGTGCAGTATGTTCCTCGGTGGCGGGATATATCGGAATGTATACCGCCACCCATGCCAACGTAAGGACCACTGTGGCAGCCCATGAGGTGGGTGCGGGCACTGCCTTGATCGTAGCGTTTTTCGGAGGCTCGATCATGGGGCTTACCGTTGCGGCGATGGGGTTGCTGGGCTTGGGGACCCTGTATCTGTTGTTCGGGGGAGATCCACATACGGTGCATATCATCCATGGCTTCGGCATGGGTGCCTCTACCGTAGCGCTATTCTCCCGGGTTGGGGGGGGGATATACACCAAGACCGCTGATATTGGGGCCGATCTGGTCGGTAAGGTGGAAGCCGGCATTCCAGAGGATGATCGTCGAAATCCCGGAGTCATCGCTGATAACGTGGGTGATAACGTAGGTGATGTGGCTGGGATGGGCTCTGATATTTTCGAATCCTACTGCGGTGCGATCATCGCCAGTATCGCGATCGCCTCCACACTTACCCCAATGGTGCTGGAGCGTTTGGGCGAACAGCAAACCCTGATGTTTCTGCCCTTGGCCCTGGCCTCGGTTGGCATTGTTTGTTCTATCTTGGGCATCGCATTGGTCCGGGTCTTCTCGGCTAAGTCTCCCGAGGTGGCGTTGCGCATCGGCACCTTTTCAGCCGCTGTGATATTCATCATCGCGGCCTATTTCATCATCTCGGAACTAGGGGTTTACAATGGCGTTTGGATCGCCGTATTGAGCGGTGCGGTGGGGGGTATTATTATCGGTCTGGTGACCGAGTATTATACCCACGGCAAACCGGTCTATAAGATTGCCCGTGGAGGTGAAACCGGGGCGGCTACCGTATTGATCGCCGGCATTGCTACGGGGATGCAGTCCGTCGTCGTTCCCATCTTATGTATTGCCGCAATTATATTTTTCGCCAATCAATGGGCCGATCTGTATGGCGTGGGTATTGCCGCAGTGGGCATGCTGGCGACTGTAGGTATTACCATGGCCATCGATGCCTATGGCCCCGTTGCTGACAATGCGGGAGGTATTGCGGAGATGGCGGAGCTGGGAGAGGATACCCGTAAGATTACCGATAGTCTGGACGAGGTGGGTAATACCACAGCTGCCATCGGTAAGGGTTTTGCCATTGGAGCGGCGGCCCTGGCGGCCCTGGCCCTTATCACTGCATTTCTCTCGGAGGTACAAGGCAATCATGCCGATGGCATCATATTGAACCTGAATGACCCTGCTGTGCTGATTGGTTTGTTTCTCGGGGGCATCTTTCCCTTTCTGGTGGCCTCTTTGACCATGACCGCGGTAGGCGATGCCGCATTTGATATGATCAAAGAGATACGTCGCCAATTCCGGGAAATTCCCGGACTTCTGGAAGGCACAGCGCAACCGGATACCGTCAAATGCGTGGATATCGCAACCACGGCGGCTTTACGCCGGATGATTGCTCCCGGCGTGTTGGCTGTGTTTGCTCCCGTTGTCGTGGGCTTTGGACTGGGTCCGAAAACGCTGGGGGGCATGCTTGGTGGCGCATTATTGGGTTGCGTATTGCTGGCATTGATGATGGCCAATGCCGGTGGAGCTTGGGACAATGCAAAAAAATATGTAGAGCAGGGTCACTTCGGGGGCAAAGGCTCAGACGTTCATAAGGCCACGGTAGTCGGGGATACCGTAGGCGATCCCTTCAAAGACACTTCAGGCCCGGCGATGAATATCCTGATCAATGTCATGGCAATCGTCAGTCTGGTGATTGCACCTCTGCTTTGAGATGTTGTTTGGATAGGAATGCTACCTACACATTTCCCTATCTGACTTGCCTTATCGTCCGTTTTCGGCGTTACGCCAACAGTGACATAGCGAGGCTATGCGCCTGTTGCTGCACCTTGAATACGAACGATCATGCGGTGTCCGTTAGGGAAGTTATTTAATTCGCATTCCTTAGAAAGTCGCCGAAGTGAAAAGTCTGCATCCAGACTACCGTATTTTTGGGATGATATTAGATCTGCGTCACGCTGCTGAGTGCTCCAGATCACACAGTGGCATAAGTGATAAAAAAAATACTTCTAATAGGATGGGTCCTTCTGAGTTTGGTTGCGTACCAGAGCAATCATGCCGGGGAACTTGATTGGTCATTGTGCGGTCCACCCGTAAGTGTCTTAGATCGGGAATCTATTTTGTTCCCGGGGGAGGGTGCAGAGCTGGAATTGACCGCCGACAAGGCAAATTTCAGCGAGGAGACGGGGAGGGGGGTCCTGATCGGTAATGTGGAAATCCTTAAAGAAGATCAGTATCTCAGAGCGGAGCGTGTTCAGTATCTCCAGCGGCAGGAATTGATCAGGGCTCGCGGCGGAATTATTTTCAACGATAGTAATTTGACCATTAAGGGACCACGAGCAGAGCTTAACCTGAAAGATGACAGTGTGGAGTTTTGGCGGGCGCAATATTGGTATGCTCCTCGCCATAGCCGCGGCCAGGCCGAGCGCATCTACCGCAAATCCGCCAATGTCCTCGAACTCGAAGAGGCGACCTATACCACCTGTAATCCGGGGAAAGAGGGTTGGTTAATCCGTGCTGGGAACGTTGAACTAGATCGGGAAACCGGAGATGGTACCGCCCGAGACGTGGTGGTGAGATTTCAAAGTATACCCGTGCTTTATACTCCTTGGCTTCGTTTTCCTATCGACGATCGGCGTAAATCCGGTTTTCTGCCACCCAGCTTTGGTACCTCTTCGAACTCCGGTACCGAGGTTATCATCCCTTTTTATTGGAATATGGCGCCAAATCGGGATGTGCTTGTTTCGCCACGATTTCTTTCTGATCGTGGATTGCAGCTCAAAAGCGAATTTCGTTATCTCTACCCGACCAATATAGGCAACTTAGATCTGGAGTATATACATGATCTGAAAGATCGTGACGATCGCTATTTCGTGTCTTTCAAAGACAAGAGTCACTTCATCCCCAGAGTAACTACCAAGATCGATTTCAATCGAACCTCGGATGGGCATTATTTCGAGGATTTCGGAAACTCACTATCTCAGAGCGCCATTACCCATCTACGCCAGCAGGCCGATATGCGCTATCATGGAAGCTTCTGGAAACTGTTGACACGGGTGCAGAGTTTTCAAACGATAGACCGCGATATCGATCCTTTGAACCGGCCTTATGAGCGCCTGCCCCAGGTGTTGTTCAGCGGAAGATTGCATGAGCAAGACTTCGGATTAGGGGCGAGATTAAGAGCGGAATGGGTAAAATTTAATCGGGATGTCGGTGTCACAGGAGACCGGCTGGATACCTTGCTGGGTTTGGACTGGCCCTATGTCAGGGCCGGTTTTTTCGCCAAACCCAGTGCAGCCATGCGTCTAACGGCATACAATTTAAGAAATACCGAGGAGGATATTGAGAATTTACCCTCCCGTGGATTACCCATCGTAAGCTTTGATAGCGGCCTGATATTCGAACGCAAAGGCGATGATGGCCGGACATTGCAAACCCTGGAACCACGTTTGTATTATCTGTATGTGCCTTTCCGAGATCAGAACGAACTGCCCACCTTTGACACCACTCGGCTTGATTTCACTTTCTCCCAATTATTTCGTGAAAATCGCTTTGCCGGCGGTGATCGGGTAGGAGATGCCAATCAGCTTACCTTGGCCCTGACCACGCGGTATGTGGATGCGCTCAGTGGGCATGAGTCTCTCAGCGCCAGTATTGGTCAAATCTATTACTTTAGCGATCTCGAAGTTACTCTTCCCGGAGAGGCTCCAGAACTTGCCAACAGCTCGGATATCGTAGGTGAATTACAAATGCGTATTGGCGATCGATGGGCATTGCGTGGCACGATGGTACACGATCCTCATGAAAATGAACCGCAACGTGCCAGTACCACCCTGCATTTCGCCGATGAAGACAATAGAATCCTTAACCTGGGATACAACTTTCGGCGTGACAATCTAAAGCAGACTGATGTCGCATTCTCCTGGCCTGTCGGTCGGCGTTGGCATGCTTTAGGTCGGTGGAATTATGATTTGGATAGCAATCGAAATCTTGAGGTGCTCGGCGGTATCGAGTACGAAACCTGCTGCTGGCGGGCTCGTGCGGCGTTGCGCCGTTTTATCAATAAAGCGGATGGTGAATTCAACAATACGTTTTTGCTGCAACTTGAGCTCAAGGGTTTGGCCAAGCTGGGTTCCAGTCTCGACAAGGTGCTGGAACATGGTATTCTCGGCTACCAAGCGGACTAAGGTGATCAGATGTTAAGGGTATTTCATGGGTTAGGCATCGTACTCATTTCATTACTGGGTACGGTTGCGGCGCAAGGTGATGCCGTCCTTATCGATAGGATCGTGGCGGTTGTGGAAGAAGATGTAATCATGGTCACGGAGCTGGAGAAACGTTTGCACGTGATAAGAGATCGTTTCAGGCAGAGCAAAGACACTGCGCCGCCGGTGGACTTGTTAAAAAAACAGCTACTCGAGCATCTGATCGTCGAACGTTTACAGCTGCAGATGGCCGAACGCCGCGGAATACGTATTGACGACCTTACCCTCAATGAGGCTATGCGCAAGATTGCCAGTCGCAACGACTTAGGTCTGGAAGGGTTTCGCGAAAAACTATTAGATAAGGGTATCGATTATATCGGTTTCCGGGAGCAGGTGCGTAGGGAACTCGTCATCGATGCCCTGCGGGCACGGGTAGTCGATCGGAAGGTGCAGGTGACGGATCAAGAGGTTGCGGATTTGATCTCCAGTCAGACGGGTGTTGCCGGTAGCGATTTAGAATACCAACTCCACCATATCCTCGTTACCCTACCTGAGGCAGCAAGTGCTGAACAAATCAACGAAGCGCGGACCAAGGCCGAGGCGATTCGGGCAAGGATTCTAGACGGAGAGGATTTCAGACAGCTGGCAATGAGTGAATCGGATGGCCAGAAGGCCTTGGAAGGGGGGGATTTAGGATGGCGCAAGGCCAGCCAGCTACCCACGATTTTTGTTCGTCATGTCAGCGATATGATGGTTGGTGAAATCAGTGAGCTGATCCGCAGCCCCAGCGGATTCCATATCATCCAGCTCAGTGACCGTAAGGGCGAACAAAAACGGATGATTAAGCAGACGCGTACTCGTCACATCTTAATTTCTACCAGTGCCTTGATCGATGATGATCAGGCTCGCCAAAAGCTCAGTGAGCTAAAACGTCGCATAGAGAACGGAGATGATTTCGCGGAACTCGCTCAGGCAAATTCAGCGGACACGAACAGTGCTTTGAAGGGAGGCGATCTGGGGTGGACCAGTCCCGGAATCCTCGTTCCCGAGTATGAGAAGGTCATGAACGGCCTTGAGATTGGCCGGATTAGCGAGCCATTTCGTAGTTCCTTCGGTTGGCATATCCTCCAAGTGATGGAAAGGCGTAGTCACGATAGCACGCAAGAGGTCTTGCGCAGCCAGGCCAGAACTATTATCCGTAAACGCAAGGTCGAAGAGGAGACCGAGTTGTGGTTGCGGCGCCTGCGCAATCAGAGTTATGTCGAGTATCGTTTGCAGATAGAGGAACAGGGCTGATGAAAATTCATCTGCCATGGGTATAAAACGTATCATTATCACACCGGGAGAACCTGCGGGCATCGGCCCGGATCTGATGGTGGAAATCTCTCAGAACCCGCCCGATGCAGAGCTGATTGCCATCGCCGATCCGCAGCTGTTGCAGCAGCGTGCCGAGCAGCTGGGCAAGCCGCTTGAAATCATTCCCTTCGACCCGGCTGCCCCCGTCGAACCCCCCATGCCCGGGAATCTCAAAGTCATGCCGATGTCCCTAGCAGCGGCTGCATCTCCGGGAGTATTGGATCCGGAAAATGCTGAATATGTACTGCGCTGCCTTCGTTTGGCTGTCGAGGGCTGTCTGCAAGGCCGATTTTCAGCAATGGTTACCGGTCCGGTACAAAAAAGCGTCATCAACGAGGCGGGCATCCCGTTCAGCGGTCACACCGAATATCTTGCTCAATGCAGCGGCAGTGGCTACCCTGTGATGTTGCTCGCCACCGAAGGGCTAAGAGTCGCCTTGGCGACCACCCACCTGCCGCTGTCCGAGGTCAGTCGGGCGATCACTAAAGGTCGCGTACGCCAGGTGATCAAGGTGCTTCAAGGGGATCTCAGAGAACGATTCGGGATCGCCTCGCCGTGCATTTATGTCTGCGGTCTAAATCCCCATGCCGGAGAGGGTGGACATCTGGGGTACGAAGAGATCGAGGTCATCATCCCCGTGCTCGATGAGTTGCGCCAGCAGGGTGTCGATCTGGTCGGTCCTTTGCCGGCAGATACCCTGTTTACTCCCCCAAATCTGCGAGGGGCTGATGCCGTGTTGGCCATGTATCATGATCAGGGTCTTCCGGTACTCAAACATCTGGGTTTTGGGCACGCCGTAAATATAACGCTAGGTTTGCCCATTATTCGTACCTCAGTGGATCACGGCACTGCACTGGATCTCGCCGGTACCGGAAAGGCCAACCCCGGCAGCCTGAACGCGGCGATTAATCTGGCAATTGAATTGTGCCAAAACTCCGGCAGTTGCTCCGCCCCGGACCATAGGGGCATGGAGTGAGCCGATAATCCGACATGCCCGTCGTAACCCGAATATTTCATGAATTTGCGCGATGATCGCGTAGAAAATTGTTTTCACAAGGGATTTTGCGAAGGAGCGGCGTATCCACGATTACGGCCAACTGAGCATAATTTCTTGTGGAAACAAGGATCAAGCGAGGGCGCGTGTAATTTATGAAATATCCGGGATAATAGTAGTATGTTTAAACTAAGGAACCCAAAGTGAGCCTGATTCGTCCCTTCAGAGGATTGTGTCCCGATCCGCAACGAGCGACCGATGTGGTTGCCCCCCCCTACGATGTTCTCAATACCGAAGAGGCACGCCGGCGTGTCGAAGGTCGGCCATGGAGTTTTTTGCATATTTCCAAACCGGAGATCGATCTTTCCCCGGATATCGATCCCTTTGATCCGGCGGTTTATGCCAAGGCCGCCGAAAACCTGAACAGGATGCTCAATGAGGGAATGCTGGTCCGTAATGACCAACCTTATTACTATGCCTATCGGCTGATCATGGGCGAACACACTCAGGTCGGGCTGGTCGCCACCGCCTCGGTAGCCGACTACGACAGTAATCGCGTGCGTAAACATGAATTTACACGACCGGTGAAGGAAGATGACCGGGTGCATCAGATCGATGCGGTCAATGCGCAGACCGGTCCAGTATTATTGGCCTACCCGCCGGCGCCGGAGGTGGATGACATTCTCGCTAAGGCTGCTGGTGGAGCAGGTGACATCGATGTTACGGCTGACGATGGGGTAAGGCATACCCTTTGGGCTATCTCGGATAGTGACATCGTCGCGCAATTGACCCGATGCTTCGATAGCATGTCTGCGATTTACATCGCGGATGGTCATCACCGCTCAGCGGCGGCTTCCCGTGTTTGCGCCGGCCGCAGGGCGGCGAATAGCGGTCATACCGGTGAAGAAAGCTATAACTATTTTCTCTCGGTCATTTTCCCCCATCACGAGATGAAAATTCTGGATTATAACCGCGTAGTGAAAGACCTTGGTGCCCTCAATTCGGATGAGATGTTCGCCCAGGTTGGGAAAAACTTCACCATCGAGTCCTTCGACACCGCCGTAAGACCTCAGCACCCAGCCGAATTTGGGATGTATCTTGATGGCCGATGGTACCTGTTGCGCCTGCATGAGGATCTAATTCCCAATGACGATCCGGTGGCCCGGCTGGATGTCAGCTTGCTGGCGGTCCATCTGATCGAGCCCATCCTCAATATCCATGATCCACGTCGTGATGAGCGCATCGATTTCGTAGGTGGAATTCGTGGCTTACGCGAACTGGAAAGACGGGTGGACAGCGGCGAAATGGCCGTGGCCTTTTCGCTTTATCCCACCCGAATGGAAGACCTCATGGCGGTCGCTGATGCCAATGAGGTCATGCCGCCGAAATCAACCTGGTTCGAACCCAAACTGGCCGATGGTTTAGTGTCGCATGTGCTGGATTGATCGCGTGAATGAATTGCTTTGACACCTTTTCCAGATGAGATCATAGTGTCTTAGCTCTACCCAAGGTAACTACCCGCAACAGATCGGTGCTGCCGGCCCGCTGGCTGTAACCCGAGGTCGAAATGATAGTGTCGCCGACTTTTATGTAGCCCCGTTCCCGGGCCCTGTTGATGGCGAATTCTATCCTTGATTCGGCGGGATGTGCGCTGTCGTAGAGCAGGGGAGTAACACCCCAGTTCATCGACAGTCTTCTGGCAACGCACTCCGAGGCGGTGATGGCCAAGATTGGACAATCCGGTCTGTGCTTGGATATGAGCCGGGATGTGAAACCGGTTTCCGTAAGGCTGAAAATAGCGGCGGCCTTGAGTTGTTCGGCCATGCTCACGGCACTCTGGGCGACGGCCTCGGTAATGACGTTGGAGGTATGGGGGAGAATCTTCTGTAAATACCCATATTCCCTCAGCGAGGCTTCGGTCCGTACTGCCAGGTTAGCCATGGTTTGCACCGCTGCAACCGGATAGCGACCGGTAGCGGTCTCTCCGGATAGCATCACCGCTGAGCTGCCATCCAAGATGGCATTGGCTACATCGCTGGCTTCGGCGCGGGTGGGTTTGGGGTTGCGTTCCATGGAGGCAAGCATCTGGGTTGCGGTGATGACCGGTTTGCCGCTCATAACGGTGGTGCGGATGATCTTTTTCTGGGTGCTAGGGACATCTGCCAGTGGTAGCTCGACGCCGAGGTCGCCACGGGCGACCATGGTGCCGTTAGCCGCTGCGACGATAGATTCCAGATTGGTTACCCCCGCTTTATTTTCTATCTTGGCGATGATGGGAATATCCACGTTTTTATCATGGAGTATTTTCTGCATCATGTGGATATCATCGGCATATTGAATAAACGATGCAGCAATATAATCCACGTCGTTTTCAGCGGCAAAGCTCAGCTCTCGCAAGATATCATTTTGAGTTTCAGGGCTTACTGCACTGAGGGATAATTCTGTGTTGGGCAGATTTATGCTCTTATTGTTACGTAGTGAGCCACCGTGTACCACCCGGCAATGGATGGCCCGCGGTGTTACCGATTCCACTTCAAGTTCTATTGCCCCATCGTCGATGAGTATGGCTGTTGCGCAGGAAACCTCGGAGGGTAGGGCGTTGTATGTTACCGATACCCCGTTGGCATCCCCGAGTTGGTTTTCGGTGTACAGCGTGAAGGCCGCTCCACTGCGCAATTCCACCGGCTGGGTCTTGAGTTTCCCGGTGCGTATCTCTATCCCCTTGGTATCGATCATTACAGCGATATTCATTTCTGATTCGGCGGCGGCCCGGCGGATAAGCTTAATGCGCTGGTAGTGCTCCTCGAAAGTGCCGTGGGAAAGGTTGAGACGAGTAACGTTCATGCCGGCCCTGATCATCGCCTTCAGGATGGCTAGGGAATCGCAGGCTGGACCGATTGTGGCAACGATCTTGGTTTTGCGTAGAGTGGGTGTGACGCTCATTAATAGCTACTTGATTGGTTGTTGTTTCATTTGGATCACTGCAAGCGATCATGCTTGCAGAGTGTAACATATTGATTCATAGAGTGAATTTTAGACCGAAGAAAAACTCCAATCGCGGTTCTCACAGAGAGAAAATATCGCTATACGGATCAATGGTTTGCGCTCTTTGAGCGTATCTACTTGCAAGATCTAGGCGTCTGTCCGGTAATAATTACCGATTAATGATGACAAGATTTCGAATAACTATTCAATAATCCACCGTATCGAATAGGATACTCGGTTTGTGGCGGTGGCGGCTCTCTGGTATCCTGTTACACCGTCTCGTACTCCCCTAATTCTCAATTCTCGAGCAGATTCTATGGTCCGATACGTCTTTATTACCGGCGGTGTCGTCTCTTCACTTGGTAAGGGTATTGCTGCTGCATCGTTAGGGGCAATTCTCGCTGCC
Organism: Gammaproteobacteria bacterium; assembly: GCA_024222475.1. Classification (GTDB taxonomy): domain Bacteria; phylum Pseudomonadota; class Gammaproteobacteria; order JAAEPA01; family JAAEPA01; genus JAAEPA01. The sequence goes on from JAAEPA010000552.1 coordinate 11,554, forward strand.
CGTGGTCTTAAGGTTACGATACTGAAATTGGATCCTTACATCAATGTGGATCCTGGAACCATGAGCCCGTTTCAGCACGGAGAGGTGTTTGTTACCGATGATGGCGCGGAAACAGACCTGGATCTTGGTCATTATGAGCGTTTCGTACGCTTTCAGGCCGCCAAACGGAATAACTTTACCACCGGTCAAATCTACGAGAATGTCATCCGCAAAGAGCGTCGTGGAGATTACCTCGGGGGTACGGTGCAGGTGATTCCCCATATTACCGATGAGATCAAGGTCTGTATCGAGAAGGGTGCTGGAGATGCCGATGTTGCCCTGGTAGAGATCGGCGGGACGGTAGGAGATATTGAATCCTTGCCCTTTCTGGAGGCCATCAGGCAGATGGGGGTCGAACGAGGCCACGAATATGCCATTTTTATTCATCTTACCTTGGTGCCCTATATCAGTGCGGCGGGTGAGATTAAAACCAAGCCAACCCAGCACTCGGTGAAAGAGTTACGCTCGATCGGCATTCAGCCCGATATCCTGCTATGCCGGGCCGACCGTTTTCTGCCCCAGAAGGAGCGACGCAAGATCGCTCTGTTCACCAATGTCGAGGAACAGGCCGTTATCACCGCGGTTGATGTTGAAGATATCTATGAAATTCCCCAGCTGTTGCATAAACAAATGCTCGATGAGATCGTGGTTAGCAAGTTTCGGCTGGTGAGGCCGCCGGCTGATCTCAGCGATTGGCATCGGGTGGTCAATGCCAAGCGCAATCCGCTCAATACCGTAACCGTAGCCATGGTTGGCAAATATGTCGATCTGACTGAATCCTATAAGTCGCTCAACGAGGCCCTAATTCACGCTGGAATTCAAACTCGTACCCGGGTCAACATACAGTATGTTGATTCCGAAAAAATCGAGGCGCAGGGCAAAGATTGGTTCGGCGGAGTAGATGCCATTCTGGTGCCCGGTGGCTTTGGTGTGCGTGGGATCGAAGGCAAGATCGCCGCTGCACGGTTTGCTCGTGAGCACGATATTCCTTATCTGGGAATCTGTCTGGGAATGCAAGTTGCCGTGGTTGATTTTGCCCGCAATATCGCCGGTCTTGATAAAGCCCATAGTACCGAGTTTGCTCCAGATTCCCCTCACCCGGTGATCGCCCTGGTCACCGAGTGGCAAGACCGCAGTGGTAGGAAAGAGTACCGGACTAAAAAGTCCGATCTCGGGGGTACCATGCGGCTAGGGGGGCAGCAGTGTCGGTTGACGCAGGGATCCTTGGCGCATTCCATGTACGCCCAAGATATGATTATCGAACGCCACCGGCACCGTTACGAATTCAACAATAGGTATTTGGAAACATTGCAACAGGCCGGTCTGACGATATCGGGAAAGTCGGCTGATGGTACGCTCGTGGAAATGGTTGAACTCGAGGATCACCCTTGGTTTTTGGGCTGCCAGTTCCATCCGGAGTTCACATCCACTCCGCGCGACGGTCATCCGCTGTTTACCGGGTTTATTCGTGCGGCATTGAAGCATCATGGGGTAGCCACCGAGTCGGATCGGGAGCAATCTGCTGAACAACGCAAAGTAACTGCGGTATAGAACTTTGTGGTTTCGAAGTAGGGCTGCGCAAGTCCTAATAACTATAGCTATTGAGGGAGAGAGTCATGACTAAAATCATTGATATACGGGCCCGCGAAATCGTCGATTCCCGCGGCAATCCAACCGTTGAGGCCGATGTTGTTCTAGAGTCGGGCGTTTGGGCTCGCGCAGCGGTGCCTTCGGGGGCCTCAACCGGCGCCTTGGAGGCAATTGAGCTGCGCGATGGCGATCCGGCACGCTATGCAGGCAAAGGTGTGCTCAAGGCCATAGCAAATGTCAATGGGGAGATTCGCGAGGCCTTGTTGGGGATGGAGGCCGATGATCAGGAACGCATTGATCGGCGTATGATTGATCTGGATGGCACCGAGAACAAAAGCCGCTTGGGGGCGAATGCCATCCTGGCCGTCTCGATGGCCACCGCAAAAGCCGCTGCGGAAGATGAAAAAGTGCCTTTGTACCGATACCTGGGACGTAGGCATGAGTTTGTGATGCCGGTGCCGATGATGAATATCATCAACGGCGGTTCTCATGCAAAGAACAGTGTCGATCTGCAGGAATTCATGATTCTTCCCCTAGGGGCCCCGAGTATTACCGACGCCGTACGTTATGGTGCCGAGGTTTTTCAGGCCTTGAGCAAGGTTCTTAGCAAGCAGGGGATGAGTACCGCGGTAGGAGACGAAGGCGGCTTCGCTCCCGATCTGCCGTCCAACGAGGCGGCCATCGAGGTGATTCTAGAGGCAATTCATAATGCCGGTTATCAAGCCGGTAAGGATATTTATTTGGGTCTCGATGTGGCAAGTTCAGAATTCTACCGGGATGGAAAATATGTCTTGGAATCCGAAGGGTCATCTTATGACGCTTCAGGTTTTGTCGATTATCTGGCGGCCTGGGTAGATAAATATCCGATCATCAGCATTGAGGACGGCCTGGCCGAGGACGACTGGGACGGTTGGGCGTTATTGACCGAGGCCTTGGGCAATAAAATACAGTTGGTGGGTGATGACCTCTTTGTCACTAATACCGAAATCTTTAAGCAGGGCATAGAAAAAAGTATCGCCAATTCGATTTTGATCAAGCTGAACCAGATTGGCACGGTGACCGAAACCTTGGAGGCTATCCGCATGGCGCACGAAGCGGATTACACTGCTGTGGTTTCTCACCGTTCCGGCGAAACCGAGGACGTGACCATTGCGGATCTCGCGGTAGCGCTGGGTACGGGACAGATCAAAACAGGCTCCTTATCGCGTTCGGATCGGGTTGCAAAATATAATCAGTTGATCCGCATCGAAGAGGCGCTAGGTGTTAATTGCAGATATGCGGGCCGTGAGGCGTTTAAACAACTTGCTTGAGACATCACAGTTTCACTGATGATTGATTCTCGGGCGGATCCCTAGGTATGGTTATGGCCATGAAGCCGATCATTGCTTTATTGGTTTTGCTGTTGGTGTTGTTGCAATACAAGCTGTGGCTGGGTGATGGGAGTATTCCCGAAGTATGGCGCTTGAATGAGGCCTTGGGTCGACAGGGACAGGAGAATGAACGTTTGCGCGAGCGCAATTTTGTCCTGGAGGTTGAGGTCAAGGATCTCAAGCAGGGGCTGGAGGCGGTAGAGGAACGGGCGCGCCGGGAGCTGGGTATGATCAAGGAGGGGGAGACCTTCTACCAGGTTGTTGAACCTTTGGCGCAAAGATCCCCGATATCCGAAAGATGACCGCTGCTGCTCACTGGGTGGTTATTCCTGCCGCCGGTATTGGTAAAAGAATGAATGCTGAACGCCCCAAGCAGTACCTAAGCCTGGGGTGTCAGACAGTGATCGAACATACCCTCGATCGGTTTCTCTGTGTACCGCAGATTACCGGGATCGTAGTGGCACTCGATCCTCGGGATGCTTTTTGGCCGGGCCTGAAAATCGTCAGTGACAAACCGTTGTTAACGGTGGCCGGCGGCAAGCAACGCTGCCATTCGGTATTGAACGCCTTGGAGCACCTTGCCGACAAGGCCGAACTCCAGGATTGGGTGTTGGTACACGACGCGGCACGGCCTTGTCTGAGCAATGCCGATCTGCTGCGGCTTATCGATACTCTGGATCAAGATCCGGTGGGAGGGATACTGGCGGCGCCAGTCAGGGATACCATCAAGCGTGACGATGCACAGCTGAGGATTGCGCAGACCATAGACAGATCGGGGCTGTGGCACGCTCTAACACCCCAGATGTTTCGCCTTGAGGCGCTCAGTGGAGCATTGCGAAAGAGTTTGGCGGAAGATTATCTGGTGACCGACGAGGCCTCTGCGATGGAATATGTCGGATTAAGACCTAGACTGGTCGAGGGGCGTACCGATAACATCAAGATTACCCGCCCCGAAGACCTGAGTCTGGCGGAGTATTACCTAGATCATTAAGCCATGAGAATCGGTCACGGTTACGATGTGCATGTCTTTTGCAAAGGTGATTTCATCATACTCGGTGGCGTAAGGATTGCTCATTCTCATGGACTGAAGGCCCATTCGGATGGTGATGTACTGATCCACGCCCTATGCGATGCCCTGTTAGGGGCGGCGGCTCTGGGTGATATTGGTCGCCATTTCCCGGACGACGATGAGGCCTTTCGTGGGATTGACAGTCGGGTGTTGCTGCGTCGTGTCGCGGGGCTGGTGGCGCAGCAGGGTTATACAATAAATAACGTAGACAATACGGTGATCGCCCAGACCCCAAAACTAGCAGCGCACATCGATGCGATGAGAATAAACCTGGCTGCGGATCTGGGGCTTACTGTCGATAGGGTTGGGATCAAGGCTACTACTACGGAAGGGCTGGGTTTTGCTGGGCGTAAAGAAGGTATCGAGGTGCATTCAGTTGTGTTGATCCAATACAAGAACCGGTAACTTCCGAATTAAGCACAATGAGACCGATCATTTTGCTTTTAATATCGTGTTTTGTTCTGTCCCTACCGGGTGTTATTTACGCCGGGGCGGAATTGCAAAACCAGCTCAAGAGCCATGCCTCACCCTATCTGGCCTTGCATGGGGAGGATCCTGTGCATTGGCAGGCATGGGGGCCGCAGGCGATCGACTCGGCTCGAAAATCAAACAAACTAATGTTCATCTCCAGTGGCTATTTTTCCTGCCATTGGTGTCATGTCATGCAGCGGGAGAGTTATAATAATAAGGCCATAGCACGGATCCTCAATGAACGTTTTATTCCAATCAAAATCGATCGAGAAATGGAACCGGTGCTCGATGAATGGTTAATGATATTCATCCAGGAGACGCGGGGTCATGGCGGGTGGCCGTTAAATGTATTTCTCACCCCGCAGGGCTATCCCCTGGCGGGGGTGCTCTACCTACCTGCGGAGCAATTCAAGGATTACCTGCTGAAAATCGATGATATTTGGAACCGAGACCGGCAGGGGTTGACGCAGACCGCGGCCAACGCCGCCTGGGTAATGAATAAGCGGCAGCAGATGGCGCAAGTTCTACTCCCCGATATTCAACCCTCCGAACTCGAGCAGAAATTGAATTCCCAGACTCTAGCAATGGCTGATGAAATGGCCGGAGGGTTCGGTCAGCAGACGAAATTTCCACTGAGTCCGCAGCTCTCGGCCCTGCTCACGCTCTACGCCAAACAATCTTCGGAGCAGATGGGGGATTTCCTCAGTCTGACCCTGCAGCAGATGGCGGACAATGGCTTGTACGACCGCTTGGGCGGCGGATTCTATCGCTATACCGTCGATCCGTATTGGCGAACCCCACATTTCGAAAAAATGCTGTATGACAATGCCCAGTTGGTCACGGTATATCTTCGTGCAGCTGAGATTTTCTCACGCCCGGAGTTTGAAAACACGGCCTTCTCTACGCTTGATTTCCTACTGAGAGAGATGGGTGCTGCGGACAGGGGTGGTTTCGTGGCTTCACTGTCTGCTGTGGACGACCAGGATCGGGAGGGGGCTTATTATTTGTGGGATAGGGAAACCCTTCATGAAATACTTAGTGATCAGGAATATGACATCGCCATCATGGCCTGGGGGCTTGATGGAACATCCGAGTTGGAATATGGGCATCTCCCCGTTAAGGCTATGCCCATGGCGGATCTGGCTGGCACAACCCAAAAGGGCCCAGCCCAAATCGCCGAGTTGCTGAACGCAGCTAGAATAAAAATGATGACCGAGCGCCAACGCCGTCGCTTGCCCAAGGACGATAAACGTCTGAGTTCATGGAATGGACTAGTCCTGTCCGCGCTGGCCGAAGCCGCTCGTCGGAATCATAAACGTTATGCACCACCAGCGATTAGATTGCGCAATTTCATACTCTCCGAGTTATGGGATTCGGGGGAAATGAAACGGGGCGTGGACAAGAGGGGCCAATCCCTTGGCCCAGGAAACTTGGAGGACTATGCTCATGTCGCCAAGGGCCTACTGGCCTGGGCGGAGTTCACTGGTCAAAAAGGTGATTATCGGGTCGTAGCCGAAATCGCGACTGAGGCGTGGCGGCGTTTTTATACCGAACAAGGATGGCACAGTTCCGAGACCCGTCTGATCCCCGGCCAGCCGCCACGCCACCATATCCGTGACGATACGCTTCCTTCGCCGAGCGCAGTACTATTCCAGGTTAGTCTGGAGGTGCTTGATCAGCCCACCATGGTGGGGTTCAGGGAAAAGGTCCTGAAGGGTTTGAGCATCACCAGCCGGGACTTGGTAACCGTGCCGTTTTCCTATGCGACCCATATAGCTTTGTTGTCCCGGCGCGGAAAGGATTGATGGGGTGTCACATCAATAGCGCTGATATCTCTGCGGCGGTGGTGGGGGGGGGGGGTAAGTTC
>JAAEPA010000553.1 GCA_024222475.1 Gammaproteobacteria bacterium
CGGAGCTCGAGCAGCTTGTTGACGTTAAAGGTTTCTGGTCTTATTTGAGCGGCCATGGCGGTGAGGGTGAATTCGATGCATTGGAGCTCAACCAATATAACGAATTGCATACTTTTACTCACCGATTGGTCGAGGCCACGACGGATGCGATGGCGATCACTCGCAATGTCGAAGGGGAACTGGCCAATCTCCATGCTATGACTGTGGATCAGGATCGCCTCAATAAGGAAAACCACGATGCAGTGATGAGCATTCGCATGGTGCCGATGCAAACCATTGTACCGCGCTTAAAACGTGGAGTACGTCAGGCCTGCCGTTTAACGGGTAAGGAAGTGGAGTTGCATATCTCCGGCGCAGAGACGCTGATGGATAGCGATGTGCTCAATGATCTGATCGATCCCTTGATGCACATGCTGCGCAACGCGGTCGATCACGGTATCGAATCCGCCCAAGTGCGCGAGGCTTGGGGCAAAAGTCCGGTTGGCAGAATCGATATGGTTTTTTCCAGAAAGGGTGATCATATCGCGGTACATTGCCAGGATGATGGCGCTGGTCTCGATTTCGCTGCAATCCAAAAAAAGGCTACTGAGCAGGGCTTGATCCCGTCAGATCAAATACTAACTGAAGAAAAGCTTAGTAGAATCATCCTCTCGCCGGGATTTTCAACGCGAGATACAGCCACGCAGGTCTCGGGTCGGGGAATCGGTATGGACGCGGTGCAAGCGCGTGTTCAAGAAATGAAGGGCAGGCTCTCGATTCACTCCGAAAGCGGCCTAGGTATGCTCGTGGAATTGGCCTTACCGGTGACTCTGCTGTCGGCCCATGCCGTACTGGTTCGAGTGGGTGAGCAGATCGTGGCGATCTCCAGCCGCGAGGTGGAGGATATTCTGTATTCTGCCGCCGGTGAAATCCAGACCATGGGATCCAAGCTCGTGTACCGGCTCGGGAACAAGGTGCACCGTGCCGAGCACCTGCATTCACTGTTAGGGCTACCGGGCGCTGAGGTCGACAAACGGGACCAAGACGGCCCATGCCCCGTCCTTCTTGTGAGGCAAGCAACTGGATCCAAAGTGGCGGTCTTGTTGAATCAAGTTCTCGAAACCCAGGACCTGGTCGTTAAGCCCTTGAGCAAATATACGCCAAAATCTACAGGCGTAGTGGGTGCGACCATCCTCGGCGATGGGAGTGTGGCGCCGGTGCTTGATCTCACTGATATTCTCGATATAACTGTCAGCCAGCCAGATGTGGTGAGACAAAACCGTGTGACCTTAGCAAAGGTCTCTAACAGTCTTCCCGTTGCGTTGGTGGTTGACGACTCACTGAGCGCGCGTCGCTCAGTGGTGCAGTTTGTTCAAGATATTGGTTATCAGGTTTATGCGGCTAAGGACGGCATAGAGGCAGTATCCATTATTGAAAGGGAAGGCGTTCCCAACGTCCTTCTTGTGGATCTGGAGATGCCGCGCATGAATGGCTTGGAACTGACCGCCCATGTTCGGGCCCACGAAGCCACTCAAGACATCCCCGTTATCATGATCACTTCGAGATCTACGGAGAAACATCGTCAGCAAGCGGAAACCGTTGGTGTTGACGCCTATTTGACGAAGCCTTACTCTGAGGATGAGCTGCTCACCCATTTACAGGCTAACCTTGATCAAGCGTCATGAAATCGATAGCGGAACATGAAGCTTCGCTGCGGATACCGAGGCCATCTATGGTGGCCTTATCCATCGGAAACTTAAAACTATTTCTGGCACGTTATGAGGTTCGGAGCCTCGAACTAGCGGAAGATATGGAGTTGGCATCATCTGGAGACCATGAACTTGGATGGCATCGAGTCCAAGGGGAGCAAATTCCTGTATATGGCCTGGGAGAGAACTTCGCCCTGTTGACGCAAAGACCCGAGACGAGCAGGATAGTAGTTGTGTTGGTTGCGAGCGAAGCGTCCATTGCCATACTATGCGACGAAGTAACGTTTCTGGAGAGTGGTGAGCTCTCGTTCCAGGACATCCCAGATTGTATGACTGGTTGTAGGTCTTTGCTCAGCGGCCTCGTTATCTATGGCGATATCGTTGGCTGCGTAACGACCAGTGAACACCTGACAGCCTATCTGCTGGAATCGACAGACAAGTCAAGAACGAGGCTCCAATCATGATCGAGAGCGCAGCACAGAATCAAGACGGCAATCCGAACAGCGCTGCTTGGGTACTGGTGTTGGGTAATGGTCTGCGTGCGGCCGTCAGCGAAATCGAAATGCAACATTTGCTCGCCGCGCCTAAGCTGTTCGAAATACCTGGTAGCCCGTTTCACTGTCGGCATGTCTGTATCTGGAACGACAAATTGTTGCCCGTCATGAATCTGAATGCATGGCTAATGGGATGCACTGAGCCTCAAGAGAAGCCGCTCGTTGGTGTAGTAGGATACGAGCGTTGTACGGGAGTAAGCGTTGATGGTGCACATGCGCTTCATACGCGTGTGCAATTGGGCGGCCTTTTACTGCGAAGCATGCCGACGCGTGTATTAGTGAGTGAGGATCAGGCCTGTGAATTACCAGACAATGATGTGGATTGGCGAGAAATCTCAATTTCCTGTTTTGCTGATGAGGGGAATAACGCCGTTCCTATCCTGGATCTGTCTCGTATCTTCTCCAATGCTCTCATTCCTGTAATTGTGTGAACGCCCACATTCCACAGACGGTTGGTTCAAAGGTTGGGCCAAGTATTGACCGGTCTCGCACGGTAAAGCATACCAATCACTTTAGGCGAAGTGCGGGAAATTATAGCGCGGTGAGCGCAACAGCAACCAAGGGTAGTATTCAGTGAAATACATAGAGAAAAGAAAGCATAGACGGTTTGAATTTGACCGCGACATAGCTGCACTCGATACCCAAAACGGAACAGTTATTGGCCACCTTGAGAACCTCTCGTTGGATGGTATGATGCTGAGTAGTGAATTGCCTACGGCGATTGGCCAAGAATATCATGTAACCCTTTCCCTGCGAACGGAAATCGACGGAAAATCTACAGTCAATTGTCGTGTTTGTAGCATATGGTCTGGAGAAAACATGTGGCGCGAGCCAGACTCTTCTAAGCAATACTGTACTGGGTATAAGATTACGAGCATTGCCGACACTGAATTGAAGACGTTGGATGTCTTGATAAAGACATTAAGTAATCTAAGTCGTTAATAGAGTTGGTAGAGACGCCGGTCACTCAGACGTTCCTCCAATTAGAACCCAGCGAGCCCTATCCTAATTTAGGCAATAGACGTCCCCCCAATTAGGACCAGCGATCACATTTGAATAGAGCGGGCACATCAGGACCGTAGGTTTCTGTTCCAATGTGACCGCTGGTCCTAGATCGCCTCCGATCTTAGACTTTGAATCTTTGTCCTCCCATGACCACGGATAACACAGATGCTTGCAGAGCGAGGGGATGTATGATTTATGAAATATCCGAGTTGAGTTCGGATTGAATGAAATCATGTCAGGCCCTATGTTTCGAGTGCTCACGACAGTACTAACTATTGACCGGTATCCTTAGGCCACTGGTCGTATCCGCATTACCCGGTGTATTCGTAACACCCTATACTGCATTGATATTTTTATTTATTAACATGCAGTTATCCTAAATATTCCGGTGCCCTTTCATGCTTAATCCTATTCAAATCCAATATAGCCAATCCCAAGAAACCTCCAATCAAAAAACAAAAAGAGTGTACTACTTCGGTAAATCCAAATCCGAAGGCAACAAAGAAATGAAGGAACTGCTCGGCGGTAAGGGAGCGAATCTAGCGGAATTAACCTCCATCGGGCTGCGAGTCCCCCCAGGATTCACCATCACTACCACAACCTGCGCTGACTATAACGAGTCTAATCAACAGCTCTCTGAAGTCCTTATGGACGAGGTGCGCGAAAATTTGAGACTACTCGAAGCCGAGACGGATAAACGGTTCGGCAGTGAAAGCAATCCTCTGCTGGTGTCGGTACGCAGCGGTGCCGCACTGAGCATGCCGGGAATGATGGACACCATATTAAATCTGGGCCTGAACGACAATGCCGTAGAGGGACTATCCACCGTTTCCACGAATCGCCGCTTCGCCCTTGACGCCTACCGCCGCCTGATCAACATGTTCGCAGACGTCGTCATGGGGATAAGCCATACGCTGTTCGAGGATGAGTTTGACCGTATCAAGTCCAAACACGGCGTTACTCAAGACGCCGACCTGAGCGTGGGCGGCCTTGAAGAATTGATCGCCGCCTATAAAAAAATCTATCGAGAACACTGCGGTCAAGAGTTTCCCCAAGACCCCTATCAACAGCTCGAGCAGGCTATCGAGGCGGTCTTCAAGAGTTGGAATATTCCCAGGGCGGTGAGCTACCGTCAGATCAACGAGATCACCGGTCTGCGCGGTACTGCCGTTAACGTACAAACCATGGTGTTCGGTAACATGGGTGAGGACTCGGGCACCGGCGTGGCCTTTACCCGTGATCCGGCAACAGGTGAAAACCGGTTTTTTGGTGAATTTCTGATCAATGCCCAGGGAGAGGACGTAGTTGCGGGGATTCGTACCCCACAACCGGTGCAAGAGGTGTTGAATTGGCGCAAAGACATCTACCACCAATTGTTAGAACTCAAACGCATCCTCGAGAACCATTACCTGGAAATGCAGGATATCGAATTTACCATCGAACGCGGCACTCTGTACCTGCTGCAGACCCGCACCGGCAAGCGTACCGGTCAGGCGGCGGTGAAAATCGCCGTGGACATGGTCAGCGAAGGGCATATCACGGAAACGCAGGCCCTGCTACGAGTCCCGGCCAATGATCTCAACCAGCTGTTGCTACCCACATTCAACCCCCAAGCCGAGCGTGATGGTTTGACCAAAGGCCTACCGGCCTCCCCGGGTGCAGCCTCAGGCAGACTGGCGTTCAGCGCCGATGAGGCGGTAGACCGTACCCACAACGGTGAAACCGTTTTACTGGTAAGAAAAGAGACCAGTCCCGAAGACGTAGGCGGCATGCATGCCGCGGTGGGGATCCTTACTTCCACCGGTGGGATGACCAGCCATGCGGCAGTTGTCGCCCGCGGTTGGGGCAAGTGCTGTATCGTGGGAGCCACTAAGATCGAGATCGACACATCCAGTCGGACCGTCAAGGTCAATGGCCGTATTTTCAATGCACAGGACACCTTAAGCCTCGACGGCAGTACCGGCGAGGTAATGTCCGGCGAGGTGGCGACCCATGAGCCACAACTGACCGAAGAGTTCGCCACCCTGATGGAATGGGCGGATCGGTATCGTAAGCTCAACATCTGGACCAATGCCGACACCCCGGCGGATGCCCAGCGGGCGCGCCAGTACGGTGCCGAGGGTATCGGTCTATGTCGTACGGAACATATGTTTTTCGAGGGAGACCGCATCACCGAGATGCGTGAGATGATCCTGGCCGATTCGCATAACGAGCGGGGTCGCGCCCTAGAGAAGCTGCTGCCCTGGCAACGCGAGGATTTCAAGAAGATCTTCACTGCCATGCAAGGAATGCCGGTCACGGTAAGGTTGCTCGACCCACCGTTACACGAGTTCCTCACCCACGATGAACACGCCCAACGCGAACTAGCGCAGCGCTTGAACCTCACCCCGCAACGGATCAAGGCCCGGACGGATCAGTTGCATGAGAACAATCCCATGCTGGGCCACCGCGGCTGCCGTTTGTCCATTACCTATCCGGAGATCTTGGTAATGCAGGTTACAGCCATTACCGAAGCAGCAATTGAATGTGCCCAAGCCCGAATCGATGCCCGCCCGGAGATCATGATCCCCCTGGTAGGCACCGACCAAGAGCTGATACAACTGCGCCGCCAAGTAGAGAACACCATTGCCGCAGTCAAGCAGGCAAAGGACTTCCATGATCAAATCAAGATACCGATAGGCACCATGATCGAGACCCCGCGAGCCGCTCTGACCGCGGATCAGATCGCCGAGCATGCCGATTTCTTCAGCTTCGGAACCAATGACCTGACCCAGATGACCTTTGGTTTCAGCCGCGATGATATCGCCAGTTTCCTACCCGAATACCTCAACCGGGAAATCCTTGCAAAGGATCCGTTTCAATCATTGGATACGGTTGGGGTAGGACAACTGATAGAAATGGCCATCAACAAAGGCAGAGCCAACAAGGAAAGCATTAAAGTTGGACTCTGTGGTGAGCATGGCGGCGACCCGGCTTCCATCGCCTTCTGCCACAAAGTGGGCCTGAACTACGTGTCATGCTCACCATTCCGAGTACCCGTCGCACGGCTGGCCGCTGCTCAGGCGGCCGTGAAATAGGCTGTCGTGGACTGATCGGCTTCCTTCGGGGTAAGGCGAGAAGCGGCCATCGGATTGGCCGCATTCGAGCATACACCGGCATATCAAGGCGGCTCTTGTGGATCAGGATAGGGGTATGCGCGAGGGTGTGGCATGATTGGGTATGTGTTGGGGTTCGTTCCTCACCCCAATCTTCGAGCCAGCATTAGTGAATTTAAGTGGTTATTTTTAAACACAATATTACTTATTAGAGCAGATTTATATAATAATGTGCTATTCGGGCAGAATTACTTGTTTCTCGGGTTGATACTGCGGATATAAAAGCGGAATTGCTTGGATATTAATATTCCTGTCTATCTGCTTTGGTTTTCGGGTAAAGACGTTGGGGTATCAAGTATATCTGCCTGTTAATAATATTGTTCGACAGTCGGCTTATGCCTGCATAATCGGATTCCGCTGCGCTGCATCCATTATGCAGGCATAAGCCGACTGTC
>JAAEPA010000554.1 GCA_024222475.1 Gammaproteobacteria bacterium
GAGGTTTTTAGCTGGATGTTTCAGACTTCGAAGCCCATAGTGTTCTTATTATGGCCTGCTCCGAAATGGTAAACCGTCCTGGTGACCTAAATCATTGTTCTTTCTAACCACCAAGAAGATATTTTTTTCTAGTTAGAATGGAATACATCTGACGGGGCGCTAGCGCACAATGCTCAAGACGTGCACCCAATCGCCATTCGAGACCCTACCTAGTAGAAGACAACCACCATTTCAGCCCTGCACAACCATGACAGAATAGTTAAAACATCCTGGATAAGAAAAGAAAAGCCGTAACCTACGCTATATTTTACAAATGCTGCCGCCAAAGCGGCCCCCAAAAAACCCACTAAGGATGACGTAACTACAGCCTCAGGTCAAGTTCGTTTTTTGTGGTTACAGGCGACGACTTCACTTTGCCGACTCGTTTATGCGGGTATTAAGGAATGCTACCTACACACTTCCCTATCTGACTTGCCTATCGTCCGTCTTCGGCGTAACGCCAACAGTGACATAGCGAGGCTATGCGCCTGTTGCCACGCCTTGAATACGATCAATCATGCGGCGCCCATTAGGGAAGTTATTTAATTCGCATTCCTGAGAGTCGGCGGTCGATCTCTAAACCGGATTATCGATATCGACGAATTCGTGCTTTACATCATAAATTTGCGCCAGATGTCCGCCAAGGGCCTGCACACCATAACGCTCGGTAGCATGATGCCCCGCGGCCAGATAATGAATGCCCGCTTCGCGGGCAATGTGCACCGTCGGCTCCGAGACCTCTCCACTAAGATAGGCATCCAGCCCTAGCGCAGCAGCCCGCTCGATGAACCCCTGAGCTGCTCCAGTACACCACCCCACGGAACGAACCCGATGAGTGCCCCCCGGAATGAGTAACGGGACACGTCCCAATCTTTGTTCGACAAGGCGGGCGAACGAATCGGCATCCAAGGGAGTAGCCAAGCTTCCGCACAGACCCAAATCACCGTCCCGAGGATCACCCAAAGGCCCGTCGACCTGTAGACCGAGCCGGGCGGCAAGACACACATTGTTGCCAAATCGCGCATGGGCATCGAGTGGCAGATGATAGGCGATCAAACTGATATCATGCTGCAATAGCAATTTCAGCCGCATCCCTTTTAACCCCGTGATACATGGGTCTTCGCTCTTCCAGAAATAACCATGGTGCACCAATAGGGCATCCGCCTTGCGCTCGATGGCGGCTTCGATCAATGCGCGGCTGGCCGTCACGCCGCTGATCAATCGACCCAACTCAGCTTTACCTTCAACTTGCAGCCCATTAGGACAATAGTCCTTGAATATGCCTACATTGAGCAACTCATCGGTATAGGCAACAAGCTCTTTTAACGTAACCATTATACAATCCCTCCGCATCAGACAGGTACTGACGAATCACTCAACTCGTGGTAGGGTATCGGAACCATGTCCAAACAAAAACCTCCCACATTCATAATCAGAACCGTCATCATTGGTATACTGGTGGCGGTTGCCCTGCTATACCTATTGCCCGATGACTTCCTGAATCAAAGACCCGTAGTAGAGTTGCGTCAAAGTGGTGAGCGCGATACGGACTTTCAACACCAAGGCCCGGTCTCCTATGCCCAGGGGGTCAAACGCGCTGCGCCTGCAGTAGTCAACATCTACACAAGCAAGACCATCACCCGCAGACGTCACCCCCTGCTGGATGATCCGCTGTTTCGGGAGTTTTTCGGCCAACGCTTCGCGACGCCTAAGAAACGCACCCAAACCAGTCTGGGCTCAGGTGTGATCCTCAGCCCGCAGGGATATGTCCTGACCAACAACCATGTCATTCAGGACGCAGACGAGATCAGTATTATGCTCGCAGACAGCCGTAATATTGAAGCACACATTGTAGGGAGCGATCCGGAAACCGATCTCGCGGTGTTGAAGATCACCCCGTCCAACCTGCCCAGCATCACGGTAGGAAACTCCGATCAACTGCAAGTGGGCGATGTGGTGCTGGCCATCGGCAATCCCTTTGGAGTAGGCAAAACCGTCACCCAGGGAATCGTCAGCGCCACTGGCCGTAATCGCTTGGGCATCAATACGATCGAAGACTTCATCCAGACCGACGCCGCTATCAATCCGGGAAATTCCGGTGGCGCCCTGATCAATGCCTATGGCGAGCTGGTGGGCATCAACACCGCGATCTTTTCTCAATCCGGAGGCTCGCACGGTATCGGTTTCGCGATACCGGTAGCTTTGGCACAGGATATCCTGACCCAAATCATCGAAGGAGGCCATGTCACTCGAGGCTGGTTGGGGGTGGAGGTTCAAGATGTGTCCCGTGAACTCGCCGAGTCCTTCGGACTCAATCAAACCCAGGGCGTATTGATTGCCGGTGTAGTACGTAGCGGTCCGGCTGGTGAGGCGGGTATCGAACCTGGAGACATCCTGCTGGGTCTTAACGACCTGGTGATCGATAATGCCCGCGACGCCCTCAATGTCATCTCCCGACAGCAACCCGGCGCCCATGTCAAGGTCCAGGGCATTCGCCGCGGCCGTAACTTCGAAACCGACATCTTAGTAGGTAAACGACCCTCGATGCGGTGAATTTACGCTCGGAGATAGATTTTCAATCTCCAGGCAACCTGAACTAGCGAGTTATGCCTTGATACCAAAACGAATAGCGTAGGTTGGCCTCAGATGTATTTCCTGTAGTGTTTTGAAACCCATTGTTTGTTTAATGCGGGATCGGGAGGTCTGAAGTTAGCCTGGATAATTCATGAAATATCCGAGTTAGATTCTCTCAAATCATTCCTTGGAAATCCGCAATTGCGCCGACCTCGCATGGGCAGTCAAACCCTCTCCCTCGGCCAGTATGGAGGCAATTTCACCCAGCTTCGAGGCGCCTTCAGGAGAACAGCCCAGCAGTGTCGAGCGCTTCTGAAAATCATAGACCCCCAACGGCGAAGAGAACCGAGCAGTGCGTGAGGTGGGTAATACATGATTGGGTCCGGCGCAATAATCACCCAGCGGCTCCGCTGTATGACGCCCCAAGAATATTGCACCTGCATGACGTATCCGCCGTGCCATATCCTCGGGTTCCTCCACTGACAACTCGAGATGCTCGGGCGCAATATGGTTCGCGATCGTGACCGCTTCATTCAAATTACGCACCTGAATCAAGGCACCGCGTGAGCGCAGGGAAGCCCGGATAATCTCGGCCCTGGGCATTGTTTCCAACAGCCGATCCATACTTTGTTCTACACGTTCGATAAAATCCGCATCGGGACACAACAGTATGGCCTGAGCGTCTTCGTCATGTTCCGCCTGAGAGAACAAATCCATGGCAATCCAGTCTGGATTGGTCTGACCATCACATACCACCAGGATCTCCGAGGGTCCGGCAATCATATCGATGCCGACCGTACCGTAGACCAGGCGTTTCGCGGTCGCCACATAGATATTGCCCGGCCCGACGATCTTATCCACAGCAGGTACGGTTTGAGTCCCGTAGGCCAGAGCCGCGACCGCCTGAGCCCCTCCCACCGCAAAGACCCTATCGACCCCGACGATGTCTGCAGCGGCCAACACCAAATCATTGACCTCTCCCCCCGGTGTAGGAACGACCATGATCAATTCCGCCACGCCCGCCACCTTAGCGGGTATGGCGTTCATCAGCACCGAGGAGGGATAGCTCGCCTTACCTCCCGGCACGTACAGACCGACCCGATCCAGAGGGGTAACCTTCTGCCCCAGCACGGTTCCATCGCTCTCAGAGTATTCCCAGGACTGAATCTTTTGATGCTCCGCATAGGCTTCGATACGCTTGGCAGCATCCTGCAACGCCTGTCTCTGAGCTGCCGGAATGGATTCCCGCGCGGCCTGCATGCGCTTGGCGGGCATCTCCAATTCCGCCATACTGGAAGCCTCCAGCCGATCCAGGCGCCGGGTAAATTCCAGCAACGCCTCATCACCAAACCGCTTAACCTTGCCTAAGATATCCGTTACGGTGGCGAGAATCTTTTCATCGGAAACCCCTTCCCAGGCCAGCAGGCGATCGAGCTGCTGTCGGAAATCCGGTTGTATGGTGTTGAGATGGTAGATAGCGGACATTGTTACCTCTGTGTACCTTGTTGCGCCCATAAGCTAGCGGGCATCGTTTTATGCAGGCAGGCGTTTAATATCCGCACCCAGCTGGACCAGCTTCTCTTCGATACACTCGTATCCCCGGTCTATATGATAGATCCGGTCGACAAGGGTTTCACCCTCAGCGACCAGGCCGGCAATGATGAGGCTGGCCGAAGCGCGCAGGTCGGTGGCCATGACTGGGGCCCCAAGCAGCCGATCCACGCCTTTGATAACTGCAGTATTTCCCTCCACTTGAATAGCCGCCCCCAATCGGCGCATCTCTTGAACGTGCATGAATCGGTTCTCGAATACGGTCTCAACGATCGTGCCGGTACCTTCGGCAATGGTGTTCAAGGCGGTAAACTGAGCTTGCATATCCGTTGGGAAGGCAGGATGGGGCGCAGTGCGCACATTGACGGCGCGCGGCCGACGACCCTTCATATCCAGCTCTATCCAATCCTTACCAATACTGAGTTCGGCACCGGCCTCATCGAGTTTTTGCAACACGGCATCCAACAGTGCCGGCCGGGTATATTTCACTTTAATACGGCCCCCGGTAATAGCGGCTGCCACCAGGAAGGTGCCCGTCTCTATCCGGTCTGCCAAGACATTATAATGGCATCCTCGCAGGGTCTTCACTCCCTCAATCTCTATACTATCCGTCCCGGCCCCCACCACCTGCCCCCCCATGGCATTGAGACAATTGGCGAGATCCTCCACCTCGGGCTCACGAGCCGCATTTTCTATGACCGTCGTTCCCTTTGCCAGACAAGCAGCCATCATAAGGTTCTCAGTGCCGGTGACCGTAATTCCCTCCATGACCAGACGCGCCCCTTTCAAATGCCGGCAACTGGCATGGATATTACCACTATCGACCCGAATGCTGGCACCCATCGCCTCCAAACCCCGCAGATGCATATTGACTGGACGAGAGCCGATTGCACATCCACCGGGCAGAGAGACCACGGCTTGACCGAACCTTGCCAACAATGGACCCAAGACCAGTATCGAGGCCCGCATGGTCTTGACGACGTCATAGGGTGCCTCATAGCGGTCGATAGTTCGGGGATCGATCTCGATGTTCATCCGGTCATCCACCGTCAACGACACCCCCATGCCGCCCATCAGTTCCATGGTGGTGGTCACATCGCGAAGATGAGGGACATTACCGATATTCATGGGGCCATCCGCCAGCAGTGACGCTACCATGATCGGCAGGACGGCATTCTTAGCCCCGGAAATAGGCACCTCTCCCTGAAGAGCCCTTCCCCCTCTGACAAGCAGTTTTTCCATAATCAGATTGATTTATCCTCGCAGCGAATAGCTACTGGTCAAAGACCCACAATCCATGCGCCATGGAAATTACCCCGGTTGGCGGGCATGGACATATTCATCGATTACGCGCACAACGGTCTGAATCCAGACCAAAAAACCCGCCGAGACGATTGGCGCGCGCCAACTCGCCCAGTTTCGCGGGCATGCGCACGAATCGAAGCACTTTTGAGCGATGATGCGCCCACCGCATCCAAGCCACCAACAAGGCAAGTCCCGCGCTGTCAAACGCATCGATACCGGCCAGATCGATCTCCAGGCTATTGGTCTTGACAACCATAAGCGTACGCCGAGAGCGTTCCCAAAGCTTGGGGACATTGGTAAAGCTCATTTTCCCACTCACCCTGAATCGCCCCTCGCCCACCGCCTCTAAATGGCACACAGTCATGGGGCAGAACCCGGTTTTCGGTTATTTTTACTAGCGACATTGCGGTTAGTATCGGCAAGTTTACCAATCAAGGTATCCAGACTGGTCTGATCAATTTCATGGTTAAAGTCGGTACGAAACAGATGCACCAAACTCAGCCCATCAACCGTAAGGTTATACGCTTTCCACTTCCCCTTATTAAACCAGAAGCTGTAGCTCACTACCAAGGGAGACTTACCGGGTTGCGAGACTTCGGTTATTATCATCCGGCGCTTGGGGTCGCGCTGCTGCGTCTTATTCGGTACCAACTTCACTATGGTGCCGGAGTAGTCAACCAGGTATTTGGTATAGGTCCGTATCAGCATGCCTTTGAATTCATTAATGAAGCGTTGGCGCTGATCAGCCGTGGCCTGACGCCAGCTATGTCCCAGAGTAAGCTTGGAAAAGGCATTAAAATCGATGACCGGTAACAATATCTCATCAACCAGGCGCTCCACCTCGGCCGGATCATCCTTGAGAGCTACGGTATCGTTATTGAGAATTTCCAGCACCTCGGTCAAGGTATCCTGTACGATCTCCTCGGGATCCGATTTCTGCGTTTCGGCAGCATTGCTTTCGAAGGTCACCAGCACCAATAAAACGAGTAGTACGCGTTTCATATTCCGCACTTCAACTCCTTGCTATTCGCTTGTCAAATTCACCAACACACGACTGATCAGGCGCTCCAGAATCATCGCTGATTGGGTGTACTGAAGGGTGTCGCCGTTTTTCAACAGCTGCTCTTCGGCCCCCGGCTCAAGGGCGATATATTGCTCGCCAAGCAATCCAGAGGTAAAGATGCTGGCGCTGGTATCAATGGGGAAATAGTCCTGCGAGGCCTCAATGACCAGCACCACCTCGGCCTGGTACTGATTCGAATTGTAATGTATGGAGGACACTCGACCGACCCGAACCCCGGATACGGTCACCGGTGAGCGCACCTTGAGCCCACCGATATTCTCGAAATAGGCCGTTATCCGGTAGCCATTGGTTTCGTTCAATGCGCTGAGATTGCTCACCTGCATCGCCAGCGCGAACAACGCAGCGAAACCGACCGCGACAAAGACTCCGACCAGTATCTCTATTGCTCTTGTGGACATGCCAATCCCCTATATGTCTACTTAAACCTAGATCCTGCAAGATCTAGGTTACAAATCACCGAACATCAGGGCAGTGAGAATGAAGTCAAGCCCAAGCACCGCCAGCGAGGTATTCACCACGGTCCGGGTGGTTGCCCGGCTAACGCCCTCCGAGGTGGGTACGGCATCATACCCCTCGTATACCGCAATCCAAGTCGCCACCAAGCCGAATACCAGGGTCTTGATGACCCCGTTCAAGACATCCCCATGCAGATCTACCTGGGACTGCATCTGCGACCAGAACGCACCGGCATCCACCCCTAGCAAGCCAACGCCCACGAAATATCCGCCAAATACACCCACCGCGCTGAAGATGGCGGCCAACAAGGGCATGGAGAGAATTCCCGCCAGAAAACGCGGGGCAATGATCCTTTTGAGTGGATCGACCGCCATCATTTCCATGCCCGAAAGCTGCTCGGTCGCCTTCATCAGTCCGATCTCGGCGGTCAGCGCCGAACCTGCCCGGCCCGCAAACAACAAAGCAGAAACCACCGGACCGAGTTCACGTACCAGAGACAGGGCCACTGCCACCCCGAGAGACTCCTCGGCGCCAAACTTCGACAGAGTGACATAGCCCTGCAGACCAAGCACCATACCCACGAACAGCCCGGAGACGAGAATGATAAGCAGCGACAGCACGCCCACGGAAAAGAGCTCACGTATCACCAGAGCGGGCCGCAACAAGATAGCGGGAATACTCATGAGCACCCGCATCAAAAAGAGATGCCCTCGGCCCAGACGCTCGAATCTATTCAGCGTCCAGACGCCAAGACCCCGCAACAAGCTCACCATAACTAACGAACAGCCAACAAATCCACAATAAAGTCCTGCGATGGATAATGGAAGGGTACGGGACCATCGGGCAGGCCCTGCAGAAACTGCCTTACCCATGGCGAAGTGCTTTGCCCCAAGATCCGTGGGGTGCCTGCCTCGATGACCCGGCCTTCGGAGACGACATAGACATAGTCCGAGATCGCCATTGTCTCCGCTACATCATGGGATACCACGATACTGGTCAACCCCAGACTCTCATTGAGCTGTTTGATGAGCTTGACTATAGTGGCCTTGGTAATGGGATCCAAACCAGTAAAGGGCTCATCATACATGATCATCATCGGATCAAGGACAATGGCCCGCGCCAGGGCCACTCGTCTGGCCATCCCACCGGAAAGCTCGCTGGGCATCAATTCCCTGGCGCCGCGCAACCCTACCGCCTCGAGTTTCATGAGCACCAGATTCCGGATGATCTGCCCCGGCAATCGGGTATGCTCGCGCAATGGAAAAGCGACATTCTCGAACACATTCAGATCAGTAAGCAAGGCCCCGCTCTGAAACAACATCCCCATGCGTTTTCGCAGGGCGTAAAGCTCGCGATGGTTGAGCTTGTGCACATCTTCGCCATCGACCCGCACACTGCCCTGCGAGGGTCTGAGCTGCCCACCAATCAGTTTGAGCAATGTTGTCTTGCCCGTACCACTGGGCCCCATCAATCCCGTCACCTTGCCCCGCGGAATATCGAGTGAAAGTCCGGCAAAGATCTTGCTTTCACCACGGGCGAAATGCAGATCGGATATCTGGACTAAAGAAGGACCTTTGGTGGCACTGCTAATGGCACAATCCTTTTAGGGTAGCGTATCGGCGCATTAGTATACACTTTAAGACCTGGAAGGATATCGAGACCCTTCTGCTAGACTACACCGCAGATTTACGTTCCTGGGGCTCCAGCCCTGCAAATAAATTTCCGGTCAAAAGTGAATAGCTGATTGAATTGTTAACATTGCGCCAGGTGCAAGGTATCAGAAAAACCCAACCCCCGTTGTTACTACTCGATAGCCTGAGCAAAGACAATGGGGTCGGATAGATGAATGTCAGACAGTCCAAAAAGCCTGACGAAGGCAGCGCAAATCTTACCTCACTTATTGCGGATTTTCTGCATTACGTATATCCTGCATTTACGCATTCCTACAGAATAACCAGCATGCAAGAAAATATCATCGTATCCAGTCGTGGTCAGATCACCCTCCCCGCCACCCTGCGCAAACGCCTCGGAATAAAACCCGGCGACGTCATTATCATGGAAGATCGCAACGGAGAAATCATTCTGAAACCAGCCGCCGTGTTGGAGATCGAGTTGTATACCGATGTACAGATCGAGCGATGGGATGAAGAGGATCGACTAGAGTCCAGCGAACGCGAAAGGATACTGCGAAAACTGAATAAAAGGAAATGAGGCGGCTGTTCCTAGATGCCAACGCGCTGTTTACTGCTGCTCATAATCCCAGGGGTAAAGCAGCGTTAGTCATCAGCCTTGCAGCGAACGGCCTATGGCAGATAGCCACTTCAAGCTATGCAGTCGAAGAGGCACGGCGAAATCTACAACAGAAATATTCCCAGTCCATTAGTACATCCGAAGCACAGTTGGCGCACATACAAGTGTATACGTCAGGCAAAGGTACTCATTGTCCGCTATCGTTACCGCAGAAAGATCGGCCCATATTTGAATCGGCCCTTTCATGTGGCGCCACCCATCTGCTGACCGGCGACCTGAAAGATTTTGGGCGCCATATGAATAATCCGAAAAAGTCAGAGGGTATCCTGATTCAAACCATTGCCGAATTTCTGGACCAGGAGATAGAAAACCCACAGAGATAATTGACGCGAGACAGTGCTCCAATCTTGCCTGACTATATTGGGCGAACCTAACCAGACATGTACCCTGCTTTACGATATGTCGATAAAATGCCGCTATTTGATTCGATAATTTACCTAAATGCAGCGAACTAGGGTGCGGAAAGTGAGTTACATAGCCAGGTTATGCGCCTGTTGTTGAGCCTTGAATACGAACGATCATTTGGGGCCAGATAGGGAAGTGTGTCGTTCACATTCCTCAAGTAGAATGCGACGTCAACGCCTCGAACATCGAGTTATATCCATCCAATGCCCACGACCTCCCCCTAAGCATTTGGAACTTTTCGAGTATGAAATCACGTATGAACCGCTCGAAAACCGCCATATCAAGAAACTCCCAGCGCAGGTGAGAGACACCCTTGACGGTCTATACGATAAGGCACAGCACCAGCCCAAAGAAGCGATTCCCGACCTTGAACGTCTGGTCTCAACTTATCCACATATCCCCAGTTTTTATAACCATCTCAGCGTTGCCTACATGCATACGGGAGACTCAGTAAAGACTGAAGAACTCGTCCTGGATACCTATCGTCGGTTTCCAAAGTGTCTTTTTGCGAAATCCAACTATGCCCATAATTGTCTTCAGAAGGGCGAGATTGAGAAGGTTCCGGGTATCTTCAATCATAAGTTTGATCTCAGCCGATTATACCCACGCCGGAAACGGTTTCACATCTCTGAATTCACGGCCTTTACGACTGTCATGTGTCGGTATTTCGATGCTATAGGCGAGAAAGACACCGCAGACACCTATTACCGGGCTCTCAAACAG
The DNA here is from genome assembly GCA_024222475.1 of Gammaproteobacteria bacterium. GTDB lineage: Bacteria > Pseudomonadota > Gammaproteobacteria > JAAEPA01 > JAAEPA01 > JAAEPA01. The sequence goes on from JAAEPA010000554.1 coordinate 10,448, forward strand.
GTCGCGCCCAAAGATCCCATGACCAAGTACACTAAACACCTCCTACACCCTCCATTTTGGATCAGAATACTGAGAAGAGGGGTAAAATGGCTTGCTGAGAAAGCTGACGATACAGAGAGGCGCAATCGCACATAGCGAGCAGTACCGATGACGCTTTACCGATTGGTACAGGAGCGTACCCAGACTTTCTATGCCCAAGTCGAGTGCGAGACCGGGCCGGGCCTACCCAAGTTAGTCAAAGATCAAGTTCGAGACCTCCTCGAATGCGGCATTCCGGCTAATGTTTTTTGCACCGACGCCGCACTGGCTGCTCACACAAGAAACTCATGGCATGTGTCTCGCATCAATTACTTTGTCCAGTTTGACGACAATTATGATGGCTAATATGAGGAATGCGGACAACCTTAATTCAGGCAAGAGTGTAATCCGCCATACGCGTATGCCCCTGCAAATATCGAAATTACCTTCCATGGCACTGGATTCCCGCCAATCCATGGCGGGAATGACGATATGCCGCATTGTTTTGTGTCGTCATTCCGGCAGGGAAGCCGGAATCCAGAGACCATGGATGGC
>JAAEPA010000555.1 GCA_024222475.1 Gammaproteobacteria bacterium
AACAGTCCACCAGCAGCCGGGTCGCTTTCACATAAGCAATATAAAGGTCTATTTGCTTTTTAGACCAATCCATGTCCCGGATCGTCTTTCTATCTGCCTCTGAGAATTCCCATAAATAAGCCAGTCCCGACAGATCGCGATATAGCTCAACGATTTCAGATAAGGAATGAGCAAACGTTTGCCACACCTCATCGTCATCCTCTAATCCAGGCCTGGCAAGGTTCGTTAAGGCATCATGAAGCTCTGTATAACCAAGACGGTTGCTTAAATCGAGGGCGCGGTCGAGGTCGCGGTCGAGGTCGCGGGCGAGGGTGAGGGCGCGGTCGAGGGCGCGGTCGAGGGCGCGGTCGAGGGCGCGGTCGAGGGCGCGGTCGAGGGCGAGGTCGCGGTCGAGGTCGCGGGCGAGGGTGAGGGTGAGGACGCGTTTGAGGGCGCGGTCGAAGGCGCGGTCGAGGGCACGGTCGAGGGCGTGGTCGCGGTCGAGGGCACGGTCGAGGACGAGGGCGAGGGCGAAGTCGAAGTACCAGGCGCGCAAGGCAGGCGGCCTATAGGCCGCCTGCCCTGTGCGGGCCGCCAGTTCTGCTTTGGCCTGCGCCCAGATTAGCATCTGCTGTACCCGCACGCTCTTGTGGCTCATTTCGTTCAAGTGGGTCACAAATAAGGCAAAAAAGTCATCGGCATCATCATCCAGCAAGCTCACCGTCAGCAAAAACACTTCCCGCCACTGGTCATCCTCTGCCTGGGGCAACAGCCGCTCCAATGTCCCCTGCCGCGCATTATTGGCAATATATTTGGCCGTAAAATATTCCTGAAAAGAAAGGTGAGCAAAAGAGTAAATATCTTTGGCCTGCTCTACAAAAATGCCGTGCCGGGCTGCTATGGAACGTAAAATCAATTCCCCATCAATATCAGCTTCATTTAGCCCCGGCACTTTCTTCATAAACGCAGCAATCATCCCGGCCAATTTTCGTTTAGGGAATAAAAACTCCCTTTCCGCAAACGCTTCCGCCGCAATGTGAGAAAGCATCTGCCGCTTGCGGCCTAATGAAAGTTCTTTGTATGGCTCCTCCCCACGCTTAATACGTCGCTTTGAATCCCAACTTTTTAGCAAAGCGTCAATCGCTTCTTCATAAATTTCCACCCGCCTTTGCGGAAAAGTCAACGTTCTATCAT
>JAAEPA010000556.1 GCA_024222475.1 Gammaproteobacteria bacterium
ACCAACAACTGTCTTGGCGAATCTCTGGTACCACCTGGTTGACGGCGATCTGCTCGGCAGTCTGGGCGTCACGCTGGGTCGAGTCGCCGTCAGTTTCCTGATCGCCATGGTGATCGGGACCGCTGTTGGCATACTCATGGGCCGAAGCCACGGCTGGGATATTTCATTAGATAGTATGCTCATACTAGGATTAAATATCCCGGCGCTGGTGACGATCATTCTTTGCTATATATGGTTTGGTTTAACCGAAGTAGCGGCAGTCGTTGCTGTTGCGCTCAATAAGATCCCCACAGTCGTAGTGACGGTCAGAGAAGGCGCCCGGGCGATCGATCGTCGGTTGATGGAGGTGGCGCAAGTCTATCGTCTACCTCGCCTGCACACACTCACCAAAGTTTATTTGCCGCAACTCTATCCCTATCTGATGGCAGCGGCGCGTAATGGATTAGCGCTGATATGGAAAATCGTGCTCGTCGTTGAACTGCTGGGACGTAGCAATGGGGTGGGTTTCGAGCTTGGAACCTTTTTTCAGTTCTTCGATATTACCGGAATCCTGGCGTACACTTTGGCGTTTGCCTCAGTAATTATTACCGTGGAAGCCGTGGCTATACGACCATTGGAGCGGCGAATTACGCAGTGGCGGCGATGACTGTTCTTGAGGTTGATATCAAGCGCAAGGAGTTTAGCAACGCAGGCCTCTGCGCATTGGAGGACATGCATTTCAACGCCGCTCCCGGAGAGTTTCTGGCCATTGTCGGCCCGTCGGGGGCTGGGAAAAGCACATTGCTCAATATCGTGGCAGGCCTGGATCAGGACATAATAGGTCGGGTGCGACTGGACGGACGTTCCCTAGTCGATGGTACTGGGTCCCGCTCAAGAATAGGGTTTATGTTTCAAGATGCCCGCTTGATGCCCTGGTTGACAGTGCTGGAAAACGTACTCCTAGTACTGGACGACAGTAAAGATCGCATCGAAAGGGCACACGACTTATTGCGCCAGGTGGGGCTTGACGAATTTGCAAAGGCGTACCCGGGCCAACTCTCAGGCGGTATGCAACGCCGCGTAGCACTGGCTCGTGCATTCGCCGTGCAACCCACACTGTTGTTAATGGACGAGCCGTTTCTTTCCCTGGATGCCCCGAGCGCTGAGCGACTTCGCGCCTCGTTGCTCAATCTTTGGGGGTTGCTGCAACCCACCATACTCTTCGTGACCCATAATCTGCGCGAAGCGCTGGCATTGGCGGATCGGGTCTTGTTTATGTCCGTCTGCCCAGGACGCGTTGTATTGTCGCTACCGGTGCAGTTACCTCGTCCACGGTCTTTGGAGGATAACATTGTAAGTGAACTCCATGATAAGTTATTGAGCGAGCATCCAGAGCTGCTGTCTGGTTTGGTCAACTCTATCGATGGACCGGTAACGGAAATTGGCGAAGCAGAAAACCAGTCGAAGGGGGGTCGATTGTGAATAGGAGTTCCGATATTGAATCTGGAACAGTAATGCTGGCAGTTGATGAAGTCAGCAAGTCCTATGGTCCCACGAAGGCCCTGGATAAAGTGAGCCTAAGCCTCAGGGCTGGAGAATTTGTTGCTTTGCTAGGACCGAATGGGGCTGGGAAAACCACGCTATTTCAGTTGCTGACGGCCCTGTTCGTCGCGGATGGCGGACGTATCCTGATCGAAAATTTCGATATTCGCCATCAGGCCGTAACCGCCCTTGCCGGTATTGGGGTGGTCTTTCAGCAAGTGACCCTGGATCTGGACATGACCGTACGGGCCAATTTGCTGTTTCATGCACGTTTGCATGGCATGGGGCGGGTCAGGACTGCGGCGCGAATTGACCAGGAATTGACTCGCCTGAGTTTGCAGAATCACGCCGATCGCATGTGCCGTCAGCTGAGCGGTGGCAACCGGCGAAAGGTGGAACTGGCTCGGGCATTGCTCCATGAGCCGCGCATCCTGCTCATGGACGAGGCCACGGTGGGACTGGATCCGTCCTCACGACGCGTCTTGGTGGATGAGGTGCTCCAGTTGTGCGCACAGAGGCGTATCGCAGTGCTTTGGGCCACTCATCTGGTGGATGAAGCGGAGCGCGCCAGCCGCGTGCTGGTGCTACACCACGGTCGGTTGATCTCTGATGGCACGCCAGCGGAGCTGGTGGCGGGGACGGGGCGGGAGAGTCTGGCGGATGCATTTCTACACTTGACTGAAGAGCGGGCGGAGGCTAATTAATCTGTGATTAAAAAGACGGCGTATAGATTGATGAAAAACAACAACCTCATCGTTAAGGCACGAGTCACATGGTTGGTATTAGCGCTGATAACCACACTATCTGAATCGGGCTTAGCAAAAGATACCGGTTATTTGTTCGTCAGTAGTGAGAAGGATCATGTGGTGAAGGTGCTGGACAGCCAGTCATTGACCCAGGTGACCGACATCGCAACGGCAGATCGACCGCGCGGTATGCGTTTGAGCCCCGATCGCCAATACCTGTACGTTGCTTGCGGTGACGGGAATGCGATCGATGTCATCGATATCAAGGCCCTTGCCGTTGTGGATCAGCTGCAAGTGGGTGAGGATCCGGAGCGGTTCGATATCAGTCCGGATGGCCGGCGGCTCTATGTTTCCAATGAGGACGATGCGCTGCTCACCGTATTGGATCTGGAGTCGAGAAAGGTGGTCGCGGAAGTGGAGGTGGGTGAGGAACCCGAGGGGGTTCTGGCCAGCCCGGATGGGAAAACCGTTTATGTCGCCTCCGAGGTCGCCAATATGGTGCATGTAGTCGACACTGGCAGCTGGGAAGTGCAAGCCAATATCCTGGTGGGTAATCGTCCCCGCCGTTTTGCATTGACACCGGATGGTAAACAGCTTTGGGTATCGAACGAATTGAGTGGCTCGGTTTCGCTAATCGATACCCAGTCCAACGTGCTGAGCGCAGAGATCCGCTTTCAGCCCAAGGGTTTTCGGCCGGAAGCCATCACCCCAGTGGGTATGGTCATGACGGCCGACGGTCGGACCGCCTATGTCACCCTGGGGGCGGCCAATCATGTCGCTGTGGTCGATGTACCGACCCGCGCGATTGAGCGCTATATCCTGGTTGGCCGTCGCGCCTGGGGTGTGGCTTTGAGCCGTGATGAAAAGACCCTGTATGTCACCAACGGCAAGAGTGATGACCTCTCGGTCATCGACACGAAGAGCCGAAAAGTGAAACGATCCGTTCCGGTGGGTCGTGTCCCCTATACCGTGGTAATCGATGATTGACTCGACTGATCACTCAAGCTTTAGATCTTTCGTGGATTCGCGAAGCAGAAGGACTGGTGGATTTTGTGCCTGCCTTGTTCATCACGGGGGCCGCGCGATAAGCACAGGGGGATTTCTCGCGATCTGGATTGCCCTGATATTCACAGCTGCACAGGCGGCAGAAACAACACTCACCATCGGCTATCTGGAACTGGATAAGGATCCGCGGTACAAGCAAGAGCGTATGGATGCGCGTTTCCAGGGCCAGCCCTGGGGACGCCCGTTCGTTGGTGCACAGGTCGCTCTGAAAGAGGCTCGTTTCGTAGGTAGTGCGATCGGAGTACGTTTTCAGTTGGAGCGCGTGACGGGTCGGGACGCCGTCGAGTTGGCATCGCAAGTGGAGCGTCTCGCAGAGCAGGGCGTACATTTATTTCTGTTGGATGTCCCGGCGGATGTCCTGTCCCAGCTGGCGGATCGATTCAGCGGGCGGGACGTCTTGTTGTTCAACCTGTCGGTGCTGGATAACTCGCTGCGCCAGACCGGGTGTCAGGCAAACCTGCTGCATATCGTGCCCAGCCAGAGCATGCTGGTGGACGCGCTCACTCAGTACCTCATCACCCAGAAGTGGCGCAGGGTGCTGGTGCTGCAAGGGCCCAGACCGCAAGACAAGGTGCTGGCCGGCGCATTCCAGCGTGCCCAGAAACGGTTTGGTCTCAAAGTGGTGGACGTTCGTCCTTTCAAATTGGGCCGTGATCCGCGCCAGCGCAGCCGTAACAATATCGCCCTTCTCACCTCGGGAGAGGATTACGATGTGGTGTTTGTTGCCGACTCCGACGGTGAGTTTGCCCGTGCGGTCCCTTATCAGATCCAGAAACCGCGCCCGGTGGTGGGCAGTGCGGGTCTAGTACCGGACTGGTGGCACTGGGCCTGGGAGCGCCACGGCGCACCCCAGCTCAATAAGCGGTTCTATAAGAAAGCTAAACGCTGGATGACCGGCTACGATTGGGCGGCCTGGATGGCGGTCAAGATCATCGTGGAGGCCGTGCAACGGGCCAAAACAACTGATTTTCGGACACTTGCCGATTTCATACGCAGTAAAGACATCGTGCTGGATGGGTTCAAAGGCTACCGGCTCAATTTCAGGCCCTGGAACAACCAACTCAGGCAGCCCCTTTTGGTTACCACTACCAACTGGGTGGTGGAACGGGCCCCCCTGGAGGGGTTTCTACACCAAACGAATAATCTGGACACCCTAGGTTTTGACGATCGGGAATCCAAGTGCAAGATGTAGCGCTGGGTGTATTACCGCTTTTCCAGATCATCCTAATTTCATTACAATCACCTTCTCCCGTCTTAGTCCTTGGCTACGGAACATGGTCATAATCTCGTGCAACAGTGGGATGAGAGGATGGCAACGATCGTGCGGACTCTCGCCAATCGTCCCAGTCAAAGGCCCGCGCCCAGTCGAGTTCTGTCATCTCAACCAGGAGAATCCGTATAGCATCGACCGCTTGCTTAAATTGCCAGTCTTTCAGTCCAGATTTTTGGCCTAGTACATTGAGATATTGGGTCAGATCAGACGTCCGATGTTGTTTGAGGCGCAAATCTGGGTGGGCATCGATATAGGCTTGGGCACGGATTACATACCAACGCTGGAAATGTTTCGCAACTTCCTGATGTTTAAGTATTTCAACGTAACGCGCCCAAAAATGAGTAATCGCGGCTTGATGTTCTGGAGTTGTGCGTTCCTGCATAGAAAGATCCTCACTATTCCATGTGTAAAGCGGGGAGGCATAGGAGTTTAACCTGATATGCTTTACAGAAACAATAAATTTTGTGCTATATGGATTCCAACTAGTATCAGAATAGCCCGTTCGGTCTAATACACTGTTGGACGAAGCCGCTACGCGGCAAAAAAGGCATCGAGGCCTGATTGAAACTAAAATGTAACCTCAC
>JAAEPA010000557.1 GCA_024222475.1 Gammaproteobacteria bacterium
CACCAATCCGCTCATGCAGCAATTACGCGACATGTTTCGCAACGAAACCTTCCGGCTGGCATTGACCGCGATTTACAATAATGCGCTGATGTTTGCCCAGCATTATGTTTCACCGGAGAGTGCGGAGATTATCTTTGAAACCAATAACGCCGCGATCTCCTCCATGATTGCCAATTCGAGGGCGTTGGAAGAGTTAGGGAGCAAGGCGGCGCAAATGGAAATCGCCTTGAACGAAATGAGAGCCAAACTGCCGCAGATCACATTGAGCGAGTATCGTTCCTGTTTCTTTGCGTATCGCTTCAAACCGGACTTTCATGCTTTGCGCGAAGTGATCAGCCGGATGCTGCAACAGCAGTACAGCATCAAATTGACGGCAAGTTCGTTGGAACAAGGAGGTTCAACCGTAGTCGAAGGAATTAAACGACAGATCGCGGAAGCTCATTTCGGAATTGCCGATATTACCGGCAACAATCCGAATGTATTATGGGAATTAGGAGTGATGATTGGGTATGGGAAGCCGGTCATCATTTTAAAAGAACAAACGGATACAACCGAGACTCCCTTCGATGTGTATGGCGAATATCGGCTCCATTATCAAATTGTAGAAGATAAATTATCTGGCAAAGTCGTCTATGCTTTGTTAGCCGATGGACTTGAAACGAATTTGCAACGCATCTTTCATGCATGCCCGGAATTGAGACAGGCCAAACACTGGAAAGGCTCACAGCCGGTTGATATGGGCTGGTCGTCGCCCTTCCCGGCGGAATTGCAGCGCAGAATCGTCAGATTATTGACCGGCCTGCCGAACATGCACACGCAGCAGGCGCAGCGGGCATTAATTTACAGCGCGGGTTTCGATACCGAATTAGCGGATCGGATTGCCGTAGGCGACGCGCCCGCGAACTTTGTCGAATTATTGGTCAACACCGTCAGCAGCTACGGCAGACTGACCGATGGCCGCCCGGCCCTCGCCGCCGTCCTGGAAACCGCCAAAGGACAGGTCGGGATAGAGAAACAAGAGGAATGTGAGAGATTGATTAAAGAACTACAGGAATGAGGAATAAGCAGGAATGGGAGAACTACAGGAATTAAGAATAAGCAGGAATGAAATGAGGATTAATTAGGCTACAGAGATGACATTGAGCAATGATGATCGCGCCAACTGATTC
>JAAEPA010000558.1 GCA_024222475.1 Gammaproteobacteria bacterium
AGTAGCAGGCGTTGTTGCAGGGTATCCCGGTTGAGGATTTCTCGGTTTCCCAGGTTCTTGAAGGCATCGGTGAAGCCAACCCGAAGATCGGTTTCCTTGAGCACATCCAGAAGACTGGTCATCGGCCAGCGTCGACCAACCTCGGTTTTGAGGCGCAGGAGCTGTACCGGCTCCGGTTGGGGATCGAAGGGAGTGACAACGATGCGTTTTTTGCCCTTGGGGCGCAGCCGAACCATAGGGTCTTTTGGAAGACCCTCATTGAGCTTTTTGAGCCAATGGCGCATGTCTTGCTGCACGGTATCGATGAACGACTCGACATCCGTGGGTTGCTTCAGGGCCTGGTAGTAGGCTTCCCGGTTGGTTTCGAAATCCACCGGCAGATCTTCATCTGGGTTGCGATACCGATCTGCGCCCTCCACCCAAATCTCCTTGCAACGCAACCGCTTCCGAAGGGTCTGGAGCACACAGATTTCATAGTCGATACGGTTGATCCGCTTGTTACCTTCGGGTCCGGTATCCAAGAGAATCTCTTGAAGCTGTGGACGCACCACGCCCTCAATGGGAACCTCGTCCTGCTGGAGGTACTGGCGTCGATCATCGCGATGATCACGCAGCCATTCCAAGGCCTTGATCACCGGTTGGTGGGCGATGTTATTGGAGTGAAATCTCAAGGCATCCAGGATCAGGGGAACCATCCGACGGTAATG
>JAAEPA010000559.1 GCA_024222475.1 Gammaproteobacteria bacterium
AAAGGCGTTGGAAGATTGGTCTCTATCTGCTTCGCCATGCCAATTACCCCATCAGAATTCGACGGATCCTGGCCGAACGCCACGCACGTATAAATAGTACTAACCACGATGTGTTTCTGAATTAGATCGAACAGCAGGTGTATGGAACGGTAAGTTGAGATCACGGTCCGGAAGTGCATCTGCCACACTTAAACCGGCTGCTATGGGCTCGGAGCGGTAGTTCGCTGCAACGCACACGGTTCAGCCGATGAATATCTGAGAGAGAATGGCGGGAGTGCGGGACAAAGCTGTCGTTGCTGAGTGTAGCCGGATATTGCTGCCGAAATGGCATGGGGGCATATTTGCGTGATGGATACAAAACTTGTTGTGCAGCTGTTAATGTACTGTGCCGCATTTTTCTCGTTCATCATCCTATGGAGACGAGATATCCGGGCTTTTGAGAAAATGCATCGTGAGAAATGTGATCCTTGGCTATTCTTCGCTAAAATGTGGCGTATCCGGCCCATCGACAAAACTGATAAGTACCAAGTAGCTGCGCTGAACTATTTATGGGGAGTAATTATGATCAGTTTTCTTGCAGGATTAGCTTCGGTTTTGATCGAATACTTACTAGGGTGGGCTTAAGTGATATAGGGCGCATCTTCTGAGTGCTAGCTATTGAAAAACCAGCATTGATTCAAAGGTATGAACAAAAACAAGAACAAACTGATGATGTTTTTATCAGTGGTTTCCATCCCTCTTTTCATCTATTTCGTAATTAAATTTGACGCAAATAGAGACAAAACTACATACATTTTTTCCATGCTTTTCATGATTCTATTTTTTTTCTCGGTTGTTTATGGAGTGTTTGCGCGAATAGCAACTTACTATTTTGAATATAGATTAAAAAATACTACCGGCAATCACCGTGAGAAAGTCAAAGAAGTTTTTGATTTGTACAAATTAATCGGCATCTGGGTGGATTTGCAAAAGTGATCCATGCTGGTTTCAGCTTGGCAAATAGGTATTAATGCGTGTCCGCTTAGGGCTCGAACCAGACCTTCATTACATTGCACCAGACTCTACGATGCAGCTGGCGGAGGTGGGGCGCAATGTTGCCGCCGGGTCATTTCAATCTCAACCTCTCTCTTGAACGCCTGGTACTGACAATCAACATCATCTTGAGAAAGACCGAGCTCCAGTAGTCTTTCTCCCATTCGAGCCAATGTTCTTTCCCAATGCGCAGTTGCTGCCTTTTCTGATTTTGTCAAAAGAGCTGTTGCACACTGCCGAACTTGTTTCGTCCTCGCCTCGAACGGGAACGGGATCAGCTCGCAGGATTGGTTGGGTCCACGGTCAGGATGTGGGCTGTGCATTGTCGCTACCCTGTATGGTATATCTATATGTGTACCTCTCATGGGACTGTGAAACGCCATTCTTGGGCTTCACAGTATCTCTCATGGGACTGTGAGGCGGTTTTGGGACCGTTTTTTGGATTTGCTGTCCCTCAGGTGGGACTGTCTGTCCCTCTGATGGGACTGTTGATTTTTTTTGCGGTACCCATTTCATGAACGCCTTTGTGGGCAATTCACCCGTCAGATCGCATTTGTATTCGGTCAATCTGTACTCAGCTGTGATGCGTGACTTCATGTTGAAACCGCTGCGCCTCGCTGTCGATATAAAGCCATGAGCTTCCAGATTCTGAAATGACCGGCTCGCGGTATTTTTGCTAACACTGAGTTCGTTCGCAGCGTCACGGCAACCAAGACCGATCAAGCCATTGTTAGTGCCATCGTATCGGTCCAGCAGCAGCAGATAAAGAGAACGATCCACACAACTGAGGTCTCGCCAGGAGTCCGATTTGTAGAGATACCGGTCCAGCTTGACGAACTTGGTTTTTCCTTTCCGCCGTCTACCCATGGTCGCCATCCTGCTCAATCTTGTGGGCCAGCTTGCCAGCCTCGATAGCCTGAAGTGTTGTCAGCCCGAACCGGCGGCGCAGCTCTGGGATGAAGGCGCCGGTCAATTTCTGCCGGTTGTCGGCGTACCAACGGGCGGCGCGATCGAGGTCGGTGTGGGTGCTGTTAGTAACGGGCAATTCACTCTGCTGCATCGGAGTACCGCTCCACGTCTGCGGCAAACGAACCGAAATGGTGACGCGCTGCATCACATCGGGCCTTTATTGCAGCACCCTTGGTCTCGAAGCAGCCGATGCGATAGTTGCGACCGTCTCGGCAAATTTCCGCAGACCACCTCTCTCGGTGCCGGTTCCAGAACACGCCGGTGTGACCGCTCCGGTTTCTCTTACCAGGTCGACGATTCATGGCGTTTTCAGCGTATGTGGCCTGCCTGAGATTGTCCCAGGCATTGTTCAGGCCATCGCCATCGCGGTGATCGACAAGGCATTCCGGCCAGTCACCGGTCACAATGAACCAGATGAGCCGATGTTCCTTGAGATTTACGCCATCAACGCAAATCTGGCGGTAGTTGCCACACACGGCGCCGGCACGTTTTCCAATGCCTGTGCCACGACCTTTGACTCGCCAGTACAGCGCGCCCGTCGCCTTATCGTATTTCAGCAACTGACGTGCTCTGTCGACTGACAGCGGCAGGGTCTTTCTGATGATGCCTATGGTCACGATGCACCTCCTTCCGCCCATGCGGTCAGAAGTTGACGTTCGGACTCCTCAGCTACCTTCAGGGTGCTGAACTCGTCGCGTGGCAAGTGCAGTTCAATGGCATCACGGACAAGCGCCCGAAGCTGGTCTGGCTCAATCGCATCCAGTTCAACACTGTTGCCGCCGGACCATTGAGCGGTGTGGGTGCTCTTTTTCGTCGGTCTCGAAGGTAGGCTCCATGCCTGGATCTGCAGCGGCGTAACGGCGATGCGTTCGAAATGGATCTCCGCTTCCGGCGCCAGCTCCCGCAGCGTGCTCTCGATTTTCTCCCCGGCCATCAGACCGGACGGATCATGATCGCCAAGGTGGTAAATGTAGGTCGGCTTGCCGATCTCTGAAATCATCTCTGCCGATGTGTGCAAAAACGAAAGGCTGGCAAACCCGCGCGCCACATACAGCCCGATGTCGTATTCGCTGGTGACGGGGCGGACGACACCGGTCAAGGCGTCCTTCTCAAGCCAGACTTCAACGTGCACCGGCTGCTGAGACCACAGCGACTTCCTGTAAAACTGTGCTGTCATTTCAACGGCGTCTTGAGGACTATCGAAAGTTTCAATTCGATAGACAGAGCGGGAGTTGTCTGCGATCCATTGAAACGGCAGCAATCCTGACCGCCGCATTTCCACCAGAAGACGCTGGATCTTCGAGTAACCGGCTTCTGTTTTTTCAACAAGACCCTTAACTGTGGCCCTGTAGAACACCTGCCGCACCGTCATCGGCTGCTGTGCGTGAACGATGACGATCAGGTCGGATATCAACTGCACTTTTTCATCGGCAGTCATCCGTTTCCGTTTTATAGGACTAGCCTCACAAAGTGTTGTCTGGTTCATTGCTGACGCCCTCCATTGTTCGGGAACAGAGGGATCACATCAGCGCCATGTGCGTTGGGAGATACGTCGACATCGTCGACCGACTGATCAGACAGGTCGTAATAAACGTCCCGCCCGGGCTTGATCGCCTTGTCTATGAATGTATCAACATCATATTGGTCGAACAGTTCATCGATGTAGTCATGGGCGGCATCCATATCGACAAAGGGCCTGCCGGCTTTCTCCGTCTCGCCAACAACAAGCACTACACGGAAGCCGGCCACGTCGCCCAGTTTGCAGGGGTGGATTTCGATTGCTGTGCTCATCGCGGGAACCTCCCTGGCAGGGGAGTCGGGCCTCCGAAGCGCAAGGGCCAGCGATCTAGATCTGGAAATTCATCAAGATCTCGCCCCGCAGCCAGGAAGCCCAGGCTGGCAACCAGCGCCCGCTTGTGGTGGCAACGGTCTTTGACCCGCCAGCAGTTTCGATTGCGGTCGCGGACTTCGACCAGCCATTTTCGCGAGGGTTGGTGGGCAACTATTCGGAGGCGGTCGCCCGTGAAGAGTACTGTTCGGTTGCTCATCGCGTGCGCCCTCCGATGTAAGACGGCAGGCTCCGGGCCAATTCTGCCACCTGGAACGCAGATAAGAGCCCGTCATCACGCATGCGGTGAAGGAGGTCGTCGCGGTGGACGGCGCTGGCAATTCTCAGCCATTTTTCGCAGCCGTCCTGGCGGCAGCTGTACCGCTCGTGCGCGAACTTCAATGCGAGATTGTCAAGCACCAGCCGGTCGTCGCCGATGCGCAAGACAACATCGCGCTGGTGGGCCTGGCTGTAGCGAGGGCGGCGACCAGCGCGTGACCGGATGGGTTGAACTTGGGATTTGGAAACTGTAGATTGCCGGGCGTATTCGTAATTCGCGCCATTGAATTCGAAATGCCCGGTCTGCCGCTGTTTGCCCAGCGGCGGGCCGTTTTCATTTGTCATGGGGTGCTACGCTGGCATTGCCATGCGTCCTCGTATTTTCATTGAAGGGCTTAAGCTGCGTCTGATGTTGATGAGCGTCGACGCTCATCAATCCACGCATCTAGATCTGCCTCGTCGTAGCGGACGGATCTGCCAATTTTGATGAAGGGAGGGCCTTCCCCGGTGATGCGCCACTTTTCAAGTGTCTTCCGGGTAGGAGAGCCGCCGAAGTATTGACTTGCGCCATCTGAGTCGCGCAAACGGCGGGCCTTCGGCATTGGTGCTGCAATATGTGACATAGGTCTGATTTCCCTGTCGTGTTGTGAAGTACAGGGTCAGACTCACAGACGCGGTGTAGAAACAAAAAGGGACAGGGTGGCCGATATTGAACACCCTGTCCCACTTCAGTTTCTTAAGTCTTTAAAGGTTGGGTTTTATGCGCTGATGAGCTTTCCGAATTGTCGACGCAGTGGCTCCCTCCTCATAACCAAGCGCCAAAAGGCAACAATGAATAAAAGTGGCCCTTGGGCCATCTTCAAATGTCTCACCGCTCTCACTGTCTTCGGCGTATTGTGTTGAAATGCTCGAGCCATGCGGAAAATATGCTTCATACAATTTCCAGAGTATGTCACCCATTAAATCTTGCTTGTAATCGCGCTCCGGCAAATCAGATAGATCCAGATTGTCGGTAGTGACGTCTTTGAAAACTGCGCTGACTATTTCTGCAACACGCGGGATCACCTCCATCCATTCTTCAACGTCGGCGACAACGATTTCTTCGCCTTGGTCATCCAACCGTGTAATGACCTTTCGCTTCAGGATATTGATAACGGACTTTTTTGATGTCGGCTGCCCTGCAGTAATAGTGACGGCTTCCTCAAGCGACTGCACCGCATCGTTGACCGACTTCAGCACTCCTTCCATCTGAGCCTTGTTGGTTACGCTTCGGAGACCGATTTCAACAGATTTACGACGGTCGATATCGTCCAGATCTGATGCAAGGGCCTCCAGCTCCTTTCCAGTGAGCGGTTGAACATTTTTTACTGACTCAGGATCGTGGGGATGTCGATGCAACATGACATCGTTTATCTTTTGCGCTTCCTCGATCCATCGACGTTTGAGAACATCCATCGGATCATCGCTTCTGTTTCAACGGGACTACTTCGCCCGACTTCTTACCTGACAGTGCGGCCGCTATCGGACCAACAGCCCGGTCCGTCGCTTTAGCAGCCGGGTCCCTTTGGACATGGGCGTAGATGGCAGTTGAGCGCATATTGCTGTGCCCAAGGATCGCGCCGGTCATTGCCAGAGTTTCCCCGACAGACACAGCAGCCGAGCCCAGCGTATGGCGAAGCGTATGGGGCGTTACACCAGGCAGATTCGCAATTTCTATGACCTTGGGCCAAATCTTCTTGGTCCCTTGAAAATGCCCGTCGCCAGTTGTGGCAGGGAACACATATAGTGAATCATTCTCTTTTGGAATCGATGCCATAAGAGCAAGCGCTGGCGCCGCCAATGGCCGCAGGCTCCGACCGGTCTTGCTATCCTCCAAATTCAGGCACGAGTGATCGAAATCGATTTCTGTCCATTTGAGACCGGCTATTTCATCTCGACGGCAACCAGTCAGCGCCCATAGGCGGGCGATATTTAGGGCTTTTGAATTGATGCCTTCAACCTCAAGCTTTTCAAGAGCTGCACCAAGCCTCCCAATTTCATCAACGGTGAGATATCGAATCCGCTGATTGTCAGTCTTTCGGATCGCTGCATGCTCACAAGGATTTGCAGAAACAAATTTCCTGCGGATTGCAAATGTGAAAACCGCTGACAGGTCTCGGGCTACTTTTCTAGCGGCACCAGGACCACCTCTGACTATGACACGTCTACGGTTGCCGGCCCTTTCGTCTTTGGCTGTTCTCCCGGCTGTGATACCGCGGACCATCTTTTCTATATCGGTAGAGTTGACTTCGGATACTGGCCTGTCACCCAGCAAAGGAACGACGTGGTTTTTCAGACGGGCGATCGTGTAGGCCTTTGTTCGCGGCTTCATAGGCTCGCCTTGCCGAACACCGCGCAATACATAGCAACCTTCTTTTTCATAGAGGTCTACCAGGTCACTAATCTTCATCTCCTGGCGTTTTTCTATTCGTTCTTGTGCCGGATTATTTCCACGCTTTACCTCCGCAAGAATGGCCAGTGCACGATCTCGGGCATCTTTGGGCGTGAGTTCTTTCGTGGAGCCAAGAGACATACGCCGCATCTTCACACCACGCCCGCCAGGATATGGCCTGAATTCCACTTGCCATGTTTTCGCTCCGGTGGTGCCAACGCGAATCGAGAATCCTTTCACATCGATGTCAAAAACAAAGTATGCCCTTTCGTCAGGCAAGAGCCCGTCGACAAAGGACTTGGTAAGTCTGCTGGGAGGAATTCCTGCACCGGCCATTGCGCCACCCTGAAATAGGCACCGTGTAGGCACCGTGGGTCAATTATTAGGGTGCAGGATAGTAGTTGAGTGTAGCTAAAGCAATGTATTATAAGGACTGGTCAAACTTGGCGAAACACCAGCAAATCTGGATGACACCCTTGCCAAGGTTGGGGTCGTGAGTTCGAATCTCATCGCCCGCTCCAATTTTTTCCATGATTTCAATTGTTTAATGTAAATGAAAGATGGGCTGATAACCTATGGCGACGTTAGGTGACCACCAGGTGACCACGGCGAGTATGTTTCACGTTTGGCCAATGGTCTCTTTTTAGCCAATCCAATGTTTTATGTGTTTCTCCAATGTGGCCCACCGCATTCTCCGAAGGCATAGGTCTCCTTCGTCGTGTGCAGTGCTTCACACGCGATCAGGTAGCGGCTGGCATGATCACTGATTGTCAGCGGGTAGCAGTAGCGCTTGTCGGCAAGTTTGAACTCACCCTTGTAGTCAGCGCACCACAGATCATTGGGCTGACCGCCTGGCGATAGCGCAGTGCCTTTGGCTTTGTTGCGGCGCCGTCCCCTGCGCTTGACCAGCCCGTGACGGTCCAGAACCGCATGCACCGTGCTGACCGCCGGTGTGTGGACATCCGGATAGAGCCGCCTCAGCTTCTCCCGGATCTTCGGCGCCCCCCAGCTCGGTCTTTCCCGCTTCTGGCGCACAATCTGCTTCTCGATCTGCATCGGCAACTGGTTGGCCTGTCGATACGGCCGACGGCTGCGATCCGTCAGGCCATCGATGCCGCAGTCTTTGTAACGCTTGAAGATCTTGTAGCCAGTCTTGCGGGAAATGCCAAACTCACGGCACAAACCAGCCATCTTCTCGCCATCGAGTAATCGGGCGATGAATCGGAGACGTTCTTCCACGATATGACACTCCTTCCAGGGCATGACCACTCTCTCCCGCAAAAGGAGAAAGTGTTACCCATGTGTCCGGAATGGAGTGTTACCTATGTGTCGATAAGGACAGAAAGCCCCTTTATGGGGCTTTGCTGTTTTTGAGGCCGTCAGGTTCGAACCTTGGGTTCGGTCCGAGGCCGACGTAGTCGGCTAACAGACGCACGAACGGAGTGAGTGCGC
>JAAEPA010000560.1 GCA_024222475.1 Gammaproteobacteria bacterium
CTGGAGAACATCACCTACGGAATCGATGCGTCAGACCAGGACCCGTCGACGACAGCCCGCACGGTGACCTTGAATACGGTAACCGACAACGGCGGTGGTGCGGATACCAATACCGACATCAGTGAGACGGCAACCATCAGTGTCGGTACGGTCAATGACACCCCGACCCTGGCGGCGAGTGCGGCGAACGATACCTTGACGGAAAACACCGACACGACTTCGGGCGCGGTCTTCAGCACGGTCACCATCGATCCGATTGAAAGCGGCGACGACATTGCATCCGCCCAACTGACCATCGGCGGTGGCATTGAAAACACCGATACCGTAACGATCAACGGCACGGCCATTACCGGACTCGGCAGTGACAGCGGCGGCGCGATAGCCGGTGGTCACAGTTACAGCTACACCCAGGCGACCGGCGTGGTGACGATCACCTTTGCCGGCAGCACCAATGCGGCGGCGGCTGAGCTGGTGCTGGAGAACATCACCTACGGAATCGATGCGTCAGACCAGGACCCGTCGACGACAGCCCGCACGGTGACCTTGAATACGGTAACCGACAACGGCGGTGGCGCGGACACCAATACCGACATCAGTGAGACGGCAACCATCAGTGTCGGTACGGTCAACGACACGCCGATCATTGGCGGCAGCAGTACAGGTGTCGTAACAGAAGACATCGATCCCGATCTGGACGCTCTGCTGGAGACCACGGGATCGTTAACTGTCACTGACCCGGATCTAGGTGAATCGAGCTTTTCCGCCGGTACCATCGTCGGCACTTATGGCAACCTGGCAATCGATGTGTCTGGTAACTGGAGCTACGCGGCGGATAACCCGCAGGCCGCGATCCAGCAGCTTGACGTCGGTGAAAGCGTTAACGACGTGTTGACCGTCACCACTGCGGACGGAACGACCCATGACATTACTATTACAATCAGTGGTGCCGAAGATGCGCCGGTGATTACCGCGACATCCACGGGTACGGTGGCCGAGGATGACACGTTGACCGCTAATGGGACGTTCTCGATCAGTGATGTCGACAGCAACGACAATCCGATCAGCTTCCCAGATGAGGGTAGCACCCTCGGTGACAACGGTTTCGGCAACTTCGTGCTCAGCGGCAGCACCTGGACCTACACACTGAATACCGCCCATGCCTCAGTGCAAGCCCTGGATGCGGGGCAGAGCCTGACTGACAGCCATACCTTCATTGCGAGCGATGGCAGTTCACAGTTGGTGACAGTCACCATCAATGGTGCTGAGGAAGTCCCAATTATCGACGATGGGGGAATCGACACGGAGACTGAGGACGAGACCGATAAAGTTTCGGACCAGGTGCAGGATGAAACCGATGCGAGTGAGGTGCTAGAGGAGGAGACTAGCGAAGATAGACCGATATATTCAGACGACGAGAGCGTAGCGGAAGATTTGGCATGGGAGGAAGAGCCCGACGTTTTTGGCGGTGAACCGGTTGCTCTGCCACCCTTGGATGACGCTGCCCTGGTGAATATCCTGGCGGATGTGAGGCAGAATTCGGATCCGAACGGCGACAATCTTGTTGCTCATACCCCGATACCACCAAAATTCATCGATCTCAACCATCTGGATATTGCACCCTTCGAGCTGGAGAATCCCGATATGAATGATATGGAATCTATGAGTGACAACGACTCATTTGTCAACTCACTTGAAGAGTTGGACTACAGCCTAGATGAGGCCATAAAGGAAGAAGAAAACCGATCACGTATAGAAGTAGAGTCGGCCATCGGCATTGTACTGAGCCTCTCTGCGGGGTTCGTCAGCTGGGTGCTTAGAGCAGGTTCACTGCTCGCCTCCTTCGTGTCCGTCATCCCGTTGTGGCGCCAATTCGATCCGCTTCCTATCCTAGACATTAAAGGTAAAAAACATCGGGCTACTAATGAAGATCAAAAAGATGCCGAAAAGGTAGAAGAGAACACAGCAGTTGAGAACATTTTCGATGATGAGAAATCGGATTAATCAAGACGGGCATCCTACATGTTGAAATTTGTCAAATCACCTCTAGTGCGTATCAGCTTTGGCCTGGTGATGCTCACCCTATCCATACTGCTAGCCAGCGACATGCTCGGCTTGGTTCCGGATACTCGAAGAGCAGAACTTGAATCACGTAAAATCATCGCCGAGTCTCTGGCGGTGCAGCTTTCCACGGTAATCTCTGATAGCACGTTGCACGGCGTCGAGGAAACCATGCGATCCATGGTGGAGCGAAGTACGAGCGTCATTTCGGCAGGACTGCGTCGGGACAACGGTGGTCTGGTTGTCGAGTTAGGCGATCACAGCAAGCACTGGACGCTGCAGCCGGGTGAACGGTCCACGACAACACAGATTCAGGTGCCTCTGTTTGACGAACAAGGTCGCTGGGGGGCAGTGGAGTTGAAATTCTTGGAACTCGGCAAGACTGGTGAGGCGATGTCTTGGCGCAATTCCTTTCTTGCTGTGATTGTTATGGTGGGAGTGTTTGGATTTTTCGGTTACCTGCTTTTTCTAAAACGCGCTATGCACGAGCTTGATCCGAGTGCAGTGATACCTGAGCGCGTCCGCAAGGCATTGGATACCTTAGCGGAAGGCTTGTTAATCGTAGATCAGGATGGTGTTATCGTGTTCTCCAATCAGGCCTTTGCGCGCAAGACTGGTTTGATGCCCGATAATCTGGTCGGCAGGCAAAGTAATTCGCTGCAGTGGGAAATGGTCAATAAGGATTCAGATAGTGGTCAACTCCCCTGGTTTTGCCTGCTGGAGGGCCAGGAGCTGTCTGCTAACACGACCGTTAAGCTGACCGCTGATATGAAGAAGACTTATACGTTTACGGTGAATACTTCACCGATCTGTTCGGCGAAAGGAAAAATTCGGGGTGTCTTGATTACCTTTGATGACGTTACCGAGATAGAGGAAAAAAATAAAGAATTGCGACGCACCCTTGAAAAATTGAAGCAGAGCCAGCGTGAAATTAAACGACAGAATCAGGAACTGCACGTCCTTGCCACCCGAGATCCCCTGACTGACGCATTGAATCGACGGTCCTTTTTCCAGGGTTTTGAGGCTCTTTACTCTGAGGCTCGTGAGGAGAGTGAAGGCCTCGCCTGTATCATGGTCGACATCGACCACTTCAAGTCGGTTAACGATAGATTTGGACATGCTGTCGGGGACAAGGTCATTAAACTGCTGGCAAAGATACTCACCGAGATCTCACGACCCAACGATTTGGTCGGGCGATTTGGGGGAGAGGAGTTCTGTGTTGCTCTGCCAGGGACTAACAGCAAAGCCTGTGCTGCTGTCGCTGAGCGCATGCGCCTGGCCATTCAGGAGGGGTACGGTGCAAAGTTCGCAAACGCGATGCGCATCACCTCCAGTTTTGGGGTCTCGGATTTATCCGGTGGCGCAGCTACAGTTGCTGAGCTGGTCGATCAGGCGGATAAGTCACTGTATGTCGCTAAGGAGAGTGGGCGCAATCGGGTGGTCAGTTGGTCCAACGCCCTGATCGATGATGCATCCGAAGAAATCTCAAATACGCCATCGGCTGACCAACAGCCTGCGTCCAAGCAAGACATACCCGAACAGCAGACACCCACTGAAACCCAAGCGTCTACTCAGTTGATGTATCCAAATGATGAATCCAATGAACAGGGCGACAAGTCGGCCGTTAAGTTCGCGCAGAAGACAAACCTAGATGGCTCAAAAAATGAGCTGCAATACCCTCTTAGTGTCAACTCGAGATCTAGCGGGATAACCTGCGAGCCAAACAGAGTCTTGCTCTTTGACCGCATTGACCAGGCTATTCACCGTTCAACGCGCTACAAAACGCATATAGCTGTGATGGTCATTGATGTCGAGGAAATGCAACGAGTTGCGGAAACGCTGGGCTTTTCTGCTGCAGAAAAATTTGCCAAGTCCCTAGTTTCTCGCCTGAAGGGAGCGTTGCGATCTACCGATACCGTTTCAGTGACAGAAGAAGATGAGCTACTTTTTTCTATCTCGCGCCTTGGCGGAAACGAGTTGGTCGTGTTGCTTTCCGATCTCAAGCAGACGGATATTGTCACCACTATTATTACACAGCGGTTGTTTACCGCTACTAGCGACCCGATTGAGGTTGAAGGTACCGAGTTCTACTTGGAGGCCAATGCGGGTGTAAGTCTGTTTCCGGTTGACGGGCAGGATTCCGAAACGTTGTTGAATTATGCCAGCAGCGCCATGCGGGAGGCTAAAAATCGTATAGGTCGCAACAATTTCCAGTTTTATTCAGATGATATCAACCGACGCTGCAAACAGCGGATTCGACTCGAAGCTGACCTGCACCACGCCTTGGAACGGGGAGAGTTAGTCGTTTTCTATCAACCCAAGGCGGATCTGAAAACGGGCGCCATCCTGAGTATGGAGGCCCTGCTGCGTTGGCAGCACCCCCAGCTGGGGATGGTGCAGCCAAACGATTTTATCTACCTAGCTGAACAAAGTGGGCTGATTGGCAAGATTAGCCAACGGGTCATCAAAACTGTGTGTAACCAAATTCTCACTTGGAAAGATGCTGGCTACGGTACCCTTTCTGTTGCGGTCAATATGTCACCCGTGGAGTTCAGAAATCCAGAACTGGCTGAACAGATTATCGCCTTGATTACGGAAACCGGCATACCGACCAGTGCGCTCGAGATCGAAATCACCGAAACCGTGGTTATGCAGAACATGGATACGGCAATTGATATTCTTACGCAACTCTATGAAGCCGGATTGCGCATTGCAGTCGATGATTTTGGTACCGGTTATTCGTCCTTGAGTTACCTGAAGAAGTTTCCGCTCAGCAAGGTCAAAATTGATCGCTCCTTTATTTCGGACCTTGCACAAGGATCCAATGATGCCGCACTTGTCAGCGCGATCATAGCCATGGCGCACAGTCTCGGGTTGCTTGTGGTTGCCGAGGGTGTAGAAACGGACGAGCAGCTTCGTTTCCTGCAAGATCTGCATTGCGACGAGATTCAAGGCTATCTGGTGAGCAAACCGCTGCCATCCCATGAGATCTGCGAGCTTTTAGATCGTTCCGCCAGCATAAAGCGCATGATTATAGATTACGGTGCAACCTTCGCGCAGATGACGGCGCAGCAAGGCGGTGCGCCTGCTGCCGGCATGTTCGGTATATTGAACGAGTTTCCGGAGGCATCCATGGGACAGTTACAGCCGGAAGTCCGACGGGTCGCTAAAAAATAAAAATGCGTGATTGAAGCGCGCGGACCTGATCAGGCCGGTTCGGGTAAGAATTGTCCGGCGATCTCGTCTGCCAGGGATTCCGCGTCCGTAATGAGTTCCTGTACCGATTCCAGGTCCAGTTCCAGGTGCCGCCACGCTATTTCGTCCATACCACTGACCACACTCACAAGTTCCGGCAAATAGTCCTGATGATCAGCAATGGCGGAGGCGATGTGAACGATGCAGGCCTTTTCGAAATAAGTTTCGGTACGCTGGGTCGATGGATCGACACAGTGCCGCACGGGTTCGATCAGGGAGGCCGGCAATTTCCAGTCTGACATCAACTCCCCGGCGACATCGGCGTCGTTGAACCCGAGCTGAGTCTGCAGTGCCCTGGAGAGGGGGATACCTTCTTGAGATGCTGCAAAATAGGCCTCAGTGATCTCAGCGGGCAGGCGCAGGTAGAGTACCAGCCGACCGACATGGGCGAGAAGACCGATGATAAACATGTGTTCACTGTCGAGAAAGTCGCGCTTGTCAGCGAAAGTTTTGGCGGCGGCCCCGCACAAGACGCTGCAGCGCCAGAACTTCTGCATGTCCACAAGCTCGTTGGGCACCCCAGAGAAAGACCGCACCACCGAAGTGGCGAGTATGAAGTCGTGAATATTTTGGGTTCCCAGTAGGTTCACTGCGTGGGGGATCTTCTCAATCTTGGACGAAAAACTGTATAAACCACTGTTGGCCACGCGGAGTATGCGACTGATCAGGCCCGGGTCCACGGAAATGATATCGGCGATGTCCGTTAAACAGTAATCAGGGTCATTGAGGAGTTCCCGAAGTCTGAGGTAGATCTCCGGCAGAGAAACGAGGTCGACAACCTCTCGCGCCAGATTGGAGGGAGTGGATTGTGCGTTCACAGTGTCAGCCTCAATTTCAACGATATTAGCACTTTGACTTGGTGATTCTCCGGTAAGCGTGGTCCTGATACTAAGCTGTGTATCGGCATAATAGCAGAATACTGTTGGGTAACATGGTGAAACTTCAGTCTCAAAGGTAAAGGGATCGAATTTGCGGGCAAACCCCTTAGGACGGCCTAAAAAGCCCACCGCCTCGAATCGACATATCCTAAAGCAACAGGCCCGCCAACGCCGCCAGCAATACCGTCAGCGCATCCCCATCGAGGGCAAATTCGGTCAAGGTAAAAACGGCTACCGGCTCAATGCGATTCGCGCCAAGACTAAAGCGACTTCAGAGGTCTGGATTCGCAGTATCTTCCTGGTGATGAACCTGCTGGCCCTGGTTAGGGCACCTTTTTGGCTTGGAAAAAGGGAGGCTTTGTGGACTTGGTATGGCTGGCGGTGGTTCATTTGCGCTATAGAACAGGTCGCTCAACAGCGTCGCGCACTAGAACCAGGATATCTATCGCCTACTTAGCTGCATGCTGTGTGACTTTCTGAGGAAACCCTAAGTAAAGAAATACACCCTTGATGCCGAGAAAGGAAGTTAATGTAACGATAATTGGATACGCAAGGATGTCATGATGAGTGATGAAAACAAGCCCCGTACCGAACCTGAACGACGTAAGGATGAACGCAGGAAGAAGGACGCTCGCCGCGATATGATCCGCTTCGAACTGGACAAAAAACCCCGTCGATCGGGAAAGGACCGACGAAAAAGCAACAAAGACCTATGGGACGGGCGAGACGGGGTTTGATAACTATACACATGACATAGGAGGCTGTCGGCGAACTGACTATACCGTCAACCCGCTGACTGTAGATGACAACTTTCCATCCCTGAAGACGCCCCTCCCCTCTCCTGGCAAAAGCAATTACAACTTGCATTTTAAATACCGAGCGGTCCAGATAGCCAACACTCACCGCTGTCAACTTGACAGAATCTTTAACGCATACTGCCCAACAAGCTCACAGCTTATGGTTGATATCTGCAGCTGAAAAAATGGCCGGCTGGATGCAATGCTCATTGGCACGCCAATTGCCTTTCTGAATTTTCGTTTTCCCTCTATCGCTCAAACTTCCTCAAGGGAATGAGAAATAAATACCATGGATTCATTAAGAAAAAGACTGATCTGCGCCTTACTCATTTGCAGCAGCTTGCTGTTGGTCAATGCGATCGCCGTGATCAACGGTTATGCGGGAGAACTATATTGCAAGATGCACATGACGTGTTGGAGTTACACCGTCCAAAACCCGGCACCCGGCAGCGCCAACAAACACGCCATGGGTATAAAAAAAGGCCGGTAATATACCGGCCATAGGAATGTCAATGGAATCAACTGCAGATCAGTCTACTACGCTGATCGCCCAAGGAAGGTCATGGCTTTTCTCGAATGCGGCAAACTCGGCCCTCTCAAGCCCTCCGTCTTGATCACCATATACGATGGCACTGTCTTGCCAGTCGTGATAATCCTCGTCGAGGATGATTCTAGTGATATAACCACTGTGATATCCTTTAGTCGGCTCAGCCACTATCCCCTTCTGGATCGCAATGTCATAGGCGCCTGCATGCATCGTATCTACATCGGCCGTAGCAGAACCCATTGCCAAGATAATTCCTGAAACCACTGAGAACAAGGTAAATCGTGTAAGATTCGTATTCATTTAATTATCCTCCGATAGGATCTGTTGAATTACGTCACAGCCGGATCGGCCCTAACTGACCTATAAGACCGAGCATAATAGTCAGATATTGCAAAAAAATATTTTTTTACATGGCGACCATCGAGTTTAGAGACATAGAAAAGATCTTCGACGACGGCACCCAAGCCGTTGATGATTTTTCACTAAACGTACAAGACGGTGAATTTATGGTCTTTGTAGGCCCTTCAGGTTGTGGCAAGTCCACCCTGTTGCGGATGCTGGCCGGTTTGGAAGAAATTACTTCGGGTGCGATATTGATTGGCGACAACATAGTGAATGATTGGACGCCGCAACGGCGCAATATCGCCATGGTATTCCAGAATTACGCGCTCTATCCGCACATGTCGGTACGTCGCAACCTGGAGTTTCCACTGCGAATGGCGAAAATGCCCAAGTCCGATAGACAGCGCCGAGTCGCGGAAACCGCCGAGTTGTTAGGTCTAACAGCATATCTTGAGCGCCGGCCAAAACAACTCTCTGGAGGACAGCGCCAAAGAGTCGCCATGGGCCGGGCCGTAGTGCGAAAACCGAGTGTTTTTTTGATGGATGAACCGCTGTCCAATCTGGACGCCAAAATGCGTGTGCAAATCCGTACTGAAATCGCCGCCCTGCAGAAGAGGTTAGGAACAACCACCATCTATGTCACGCATGATCAAGTAGAGGCCATGACGCTGGGCACACGCGTGGCCATATTGCGCGATGGCATTCTGCAGCAGGTCGCCCCACCCAAGACACTTTACGGCCGACCCGCCAATATCTTCGTTGCCAGTTTCCTAGGTAATCCCGGGATGAGTCTGTTTCCAGCAAATATCTCACGCAGCGCACAAGGATACCCAAAATTGCATGTAGGAGAGCAACAACTCGAATTGAAAACCACCGCATCCAGGGCTGCCGAATTACCCATAGATCAACCCCTAGTGGCGGGATTACGGCCTGAGGCATTGACCCCCGTCAGAGAAGGGCCTCAGCTCTCATTGAGGGTGGAGACGATAGAATCCCTCGGCCATGAACAACTAGTCTATGGTCAACTGCCGAATGCCAACTATTCGGGCTCTGAGAGTGTGGACCATTTACTTCAATCCATCGGCCATAGCACCGGCCAATTAATAGCGCGGCTACCGGTAGACTATGCAGTAAGACCCGGAAATGATTTGACGGTTGGAATAGATGAAAGACAACTGTACTTCTTCAACCTTGAGGGCAAGGCCTTATAGTTTTATACCGCTCAAGAAGCCGCGGTTCGAGCTAATACCCATACATCTACCCGCTTGACTCCCGAACGTTTGAGCATGCGTGCCATCTCGCGCACGGTATTGCCCGTAGTGAGCACATCATCCACGATCACCACGTGATCTAATGATAATGTCGGGCGTATATCGAAGGCCCGACGAACATTTTTTTGCCGCTCCTGTTCGGGTAATCCAGTCTGAGGGGGAGTATGTCGAGTCCTTCGCACACTATCGATATCGATAGGAACCTGCAGATACCGTGAGATATCACGGGCCAATTCCAACGATTGATTGAAACCGCGGGTGGCGATACGCCAGGGATGCAAGGGAACCGGGATGATGTATTCGGGGAGTTCGGTTATCGAATCTATCAGAGATTCGGTCATCAATCGTCCCAATAAGCGGGCATAGGGCAGCTTTCCCCTGAATTTAAGCTCGGTGATGAGCCGATCGACGGGAAATGTATAGAGATATGCAGCCAAGGCATTATCAACAGGCGGTGGTTCATGCTGACATGCCCCACAAAGCTCAACCCGACTCGACTCCAAAGGAATGGCGCAACGCCGGCAGGCCTGGGTTATCCGGGGTAGATCCTCCATACAATCGGTACAGATGTCGAGATCGTCCGTCCCCGGTGCCTTACAGAGCAGGCAGATCGGCGGATACAAGGACGTCTGAACAGCATTTAACCACTTGTAAGGCATTCGGCGTTTCAGTTATTGACAGCGACAAACATGGCGGTAGACTAGTGCTCTAGGAGGCTGTCGGATTTAGGGCTGATCTACTGCGGAAAAGCCGGATTTGGCTAGATTTCCCGATCCTTTTCGTTAAATAGCTACGGCTATTCTCCTCAAACGATCGAAAAATCTACCTCAAACCGTCTTTCCCTCGCTACGATCACCTAAATCCGACAGCCTCCTAGGC
>JAAEPA010000561.1 GCA_024222475.1 Gammaproteobacteria bacterium
CCGGCTATCTTCGCCATCCGCTCCCGCCTGGCCTCGCTTGCGTTTCTCTTTCTCATTGACTTAAATCCCCTACAAACTCTATGGCTACCTAAATAACGCGCTGCTTCCAACCCGCATGGAGTCCACTCGACCTAGAACCTATCCGCTCACCCGCCTCACACGCCCCTGTCATTGTGTTGGCAGTCAATTCTAATCATTCCCCACACTCCCCAAGCAATCGCCACTCATCGTCCCGCAGTACAAAACATGAGGATGGTAGTTTGAATATAGTATCGCGCCCCGTGGCTTCCTGGTACATGTCGCAGTTATACCAATCAAACACCACTATCGACGCACGTACTGTGGCCATCAAAACAAAAGCAGCCATCAATACGACCACTATCAAACGCCGTTCACTCATAGCGCAACCCCCT
Organism: Gammaproteobacteria bacterium; assembly: GCA_024222475.1. Taxonomy (GTDB): domain Bacteria; phylum Pseudomonadota; class Gammaproteobacteria; order JAAEPA01; family JAAEPA01; genus JAAEPA01. Next base: position 414 of record JAAEPA010000561.1, read on the forward strand.
GAAACACCCACCGAATCCGATCCCATACAGTCGCGCATTCCGCCGCCTCGAAACGTTCCTGTAATTTGCTAATCACCCGCACCAATCTATCCGACTCTGCCCTGTTTGCATCACACATTCCTTGCAGGTTTTCCCACGCTTCATATTGGATACCGATGACATCCTGTGCCTGCTCAGTCATGCCTATAACGATCTCCGTTCCATCTGGCCTTATATACCGCCTCCCTCTTACCGTCTCCGTTTCCGCTTCCTTTGTTATTGAATCCGGCGGCGCGGCCCCCATCCATGCGCGCATTCCATTACCCGGGAGACGCGGTATATTGCAATGCTCCCCCGGCACCTCCCTTACTTTTATGCTCTCTATCAATATCATCATTCAACCCTCTCAACGCTAACGCCGTTAATAGTCGCCCCTTCCCATTCAATCCTAAGCACGTATTCCGGTATTTCATCCCCATCATCCAGAGCATCAAACAGCTCGCATACGGACTTGTATTCAATAAGACCGTCTTCCGTCTCATCGGCCCAGACTGGAACACACCCAATAATCGAGAATACCTGCGCCACCCGTTCCGGATTATCTCGAACCAATTTAGCTGGTATCGAAAATCGCCCCATCTGCTCGTATTTCACAACGATCCCTCCAGTATTTCATCCGCCGAGGCTTCCTCCAGCCGCTTGATCCACGCCTTCCTCACATCGTCCGCTACCAGTTTCCGCAAGTCCGTGATCGGCACCAC
>JAAEPA010000562.1 GCA_024222475.1 Gammaproteobacteria bacterium
GTAATGCAAACGGGGTTTTCTTTGCTTCCCCGGCGGGATTAACCAGGATCTCATCGAAATCTTCGTCATCCTCGTTATCCTTGAGTATCTGGTTAAGGTTATTCATCTCAAAATCCAGCTGCTCGTCTTCGATAAAGGCTGAATCGATCTCTTCGCGCGTGAATGTCTCGTCAGCACTGCGCTTGCGCAGGCGTCCCTGCTGCAAGCCGTAAAGATAGATTCCGACAGCCAACAATACGGCGATTACGATCAGAACCCATCTAAATGTATTTGCATCCATTACTGAACCCCGGCAAGAACCACCGCTTCGCCGACATCGACCGAGACCAGTCGTGATACCCCGGGTTCATGCATCGTTACACCATTAAGACTTTGGGCTGTTTCCATGGTTATCTTGTTGTGGGTAATCATGATGAATTGTACCTGCTCCGACATTTCGCCAACCATAGCGCAAAAACGTCCAACATTGGCATCATCGAGCGGGGCATCAACCTCGTCCAGCATGCAGAACGGAGATGGATTGAGCTCAAAAATTGCGAAAATCAATGCCACCGCGGTGAGCGCCTTCTCTCCCCCGGATAACAGCTGTAAATTGGTAATGCGCTTACCTGGCGGTCGCGCCATGATTTGTACGCCGGTGTTAAGCA
>JAAEPA010000563.1 GCA_024222475.1 Gammaproteobacteria bacterium
CGGGGCTCGGATTCGCCGCGCCGCATTATCGGGTGAGTCCGCATCGTTCACGGCCCAGTGCGGGCATTGCGCGAAGTCGCGTCAGCCGCAGTTCAGCTTCCCAACAGCGGGCATTTGGCTCGTTCAAGAATTGGCAGTGCGGTGATTTCCAGTCATGTTTGGAAACATGGCATTTGGAGTGTTCATTCACCGGACCGATTCAATCTACGACGACGTGCCGTCGGAACGATATCAGTTCCCAAAGCAGTATCTGACACGTGTTCAACAGTGTGTGGGTGACTGGATCGTTTACCTCGAACCCAGCAAGGTCAAAGACACCAAGGGCTACTTCGCAGCGGCTAAAGTTCAGGAGATTATTTCCGACCCCAGGAACGCTGACATGCACTTGGCGGTGATTGAGCCCGGGACGTATCTCGACTTCGGTGATCCCGTACCGTTTCGTGATGCCGATGAAGTGGTCGAGCAGGGTCTTTTGAATGACGATGGTAAAATCTCAGGACGTGCTCAGGCGGCGGTCCGAACGCTTTCTCCGGCAGATTTCGTCCGTATTGTCGAACGCGGCCTTGGACCTGACGAGGGTATCTTGCCTCGGATAGATCTGGCTGTAGAGGCGGATGGCGTTAAAGAGGTGCAGAGACCATTTCAACACATGTCGCCGAGAGAGCGTGTCAATCAACTGACCAATCGGGCTGTGCGCGACCGCAATTTCCGGAAAAATGTACTCCGAGCCTATGACCAACGCTGTGCCATCACGGGATTGCGGCTGATCAACGGTGGTGGTCGAGCAGAGGTTGAGGCAGCACACATCAGACCAGTCGAACATGATGGCCCTGACATCGTGAGCAACGGGATCGCGCTATCTGGCACGGCTCACTGGATGTTCGACAGGGGGTTGGTCGGGATATCAGATGACCTTGCAATACTCGTCTCGAGACAATCTAACGATCCCGATGCGGTGAATTCGATGGTCAACGTTTCAGGTAAACTCTTGGTACCTGAACGCCTAGCAGATCGACCGCGGCCTGAATTTTTGACCTGGCATCGAGGAAATAACTTCAAGCGTTAACGGCCCGAAGCTGCCGTCCGCTATGATGCGAGATGTCCCACGTGATCGGTGCTGCCATCTGGTTTCTGTCCGACTTCATCTGGCAGGTGTGCCCATTCTTTTCCGGTATTCAAGCGATGAGTGTAAACGATCGGCGGATGTTCTACGGCGATTTTTGGGAACCGGACGGTGTAGGCCAAAAGACCGAAGAAACGCACCTGAAACTGTGCAACTTCGTGGTTGCCCTCGAAAGCGATGCCGTGGAAGACGTCGGGACTACTGGCCCAATTGTCGGTCACCATCCTACCCGCCAAATCTTTGTCCTGCTTCAGTAGTACATCGCGAAGAGGTTGAAGCTGTGGAGAATAAATCGCGCACCCCACCAGTAAAGCCGTAAACTCATACGCTATCTTCAGGGGCACCAGCGGGCTCAGTGGAAGCTCGTCATAAGTTGGTATCGAGGGATGTCCTTGCCATTTTCGAACTTTTATACCTGCACCGAGATTAACGGTGTACCCAGCGGGAGCGGCACGCCAAGCAGCTATTGCATCTTTAATTTCTTGGTCTGCCACGCCCCTTTTCCGCATCAGCGATGTTATAGAGTTCGGAGCATCTGTTTCGGGAACGATAAGGGATCCATCTTTGAGTTTTGACGTGCCTATGTGGCCGTCTCTTCGAAGTTTGCTCTTGGATGTTTGTTCATCGAATTTGCTTTGATACTGTGCACCAAGTTCGAGCTTCTCCTTCAATTCGGAAAAGTCCTTTCCAAGTCCAGACGCCGCCTTGCGAATTTCCGGAGCAAGGCGGGAATTTGCTTCGAATCCAGCGCCAAAACAGCTGTTGCAGCGGCAACAAAGAAAACGACTTGTGAGGATGCCGCCGAGGCTCTCAGGGATAACATGCTCTTTGGTCAACTCTCCCGAATTCAGGCAGACAATGCACCGCGAATGGTTCCACTCAATGTCCATCTTTCACGCCTAAAATTCTGCGGGCACCCGCCCTCGGCACCGAATACAGGGTAGCGTTCTTGTAGTCTACGGAAGCGCGTGCGGAAGTCGAAGCAGAAGCAGAAGTGGTGGCACCATCGGTTGTCGCCATCACTTGGACTCTGTGGTTGTCCGATCTCGGTCGGTCGGCTTGAGATTTTGCACCGCAGCGAATGACTGCTTTCGCCCTTAGCTGACATGACATTGTTTCCATTCAAACGGAGCGTGCAGGTGCATTCGTTCTTTCACCGCCACGTCGGGAGCACGATGCGATCGCCTGCCCGGGAACCTGCGTCTTCCTGC
>JAAEPA010000564.1 GCA_024222475.1 Gammaproteobacteria bacterium
AGGCTTTCATTTCAGGAGGTCATGAATTGAAATTCTCGCAGCCCGCAGCCTGGCTGTGGATTTTAATGAAACGGCGATTGCGGCGGGCATGCAAGACATGCTCAAACCAGGCAGAATCTGCAATTTGCTCCATTTCCGGGTCAATATCTTGTGTTAAAATCGTCACCTGTCCAGTCATGATAGCGCATCAAGGCATTGGATATCCACGGCCGGATGCGCATGTGGCAAATTGACGCAGGCAAGCCGGTGGCCCTGGTTATGGTATTAGTATTGCGCTTGGTAATTTGTCCGCTGTGGACGGGGCCAGGCTAAGCCAAATATGCTAGGATACGATGCAGCGGGTTGATCAAGTAGGCGAATAATGCAACAAATCCACACCGGGGAGGATATTGCCATGATATCTCCGGAAATTCACCTCTGCTGGGAGGAACAGCCTGCATCATGACCGTCTTGATTTTAGACATGACATGGGCCGGCGAGTTTGTCTGTTCAGTAATCTGGGCATGGAGAAAGCAAAAATGCATAGTATAAATCGCAACATTTTAAAAATAGCAGGCCTTCTATCGGGGGTTATGCTCGTCTCAGTCAGTACGATTTCGATAGTTAACGCGCAGGAAGCGGTACCGTCATGGCAGCACGCCGCGCAGGAACAGACGGACGCGATGCTCCATGATCCGATGATCATGTACAACGCCGGCGGGCTGGATGGCAAGGTGGCCGTCATAGGGCTTCCAAGCATGAGAACCTACCGGCA
>JAAEPA010000565.1 GCA_024222475.1 Gammaproteobacteria bacterium
CATTATCGAATTCAATTTGCCTGATTCTGGGGCATACGCCCTCTCTTGCGCATTCACCTGGCCCCGCAGCACATCGGAATTCATGGTAATTATCATCGGCTCCAATATAATCCATCGGAATCTCGCACAAATCATCCAACGTTACCTGCAAAGTTTCTTCCATGCCTATCCGGTTGACTCCCACAAAACTTTTTGCTATTATCTCCCATGCTCAACGCAATTATGCGCTATATGAATGAGGGAGGAACGTCAGCGATGCCTAAACCCGACGAGAGCCGTCTTATACCTAAAAACCTGCCAGATTTCCAGCAGCACTTTCCAAATGAGGAAGCCTGCATTGTTCACCTTTACACCAAGCGATTCCCTACCGGCTTCGTATGCAGATATTGTGAACAACACGAAGGTGATGCAGGCCCTCCATACTCCTTCGTCAGTCGTCCCACTGTCTATCGTTGCCGCAACTGCAAGCGAGACACCAGTCTCACTGCAGGGACGATCATGCATCGGAGCAAACAGCCGCTCTGCTCTTGGTTTTGGGCAGCCTTTCTCGTAACGAGCCTAACTCCGGGAATGAGTGCCGTCCAATTCAAAAAAATGCTCGGGATCAGGCGATACGAGACCGCTTTCCAGATGCTCCATAAACTCCGGGCAGCTATGGTACGTCCGGAACGTGGCTCCATCGGTCAGAAGTTCCCGGTCGAGGTGGATGAGACGTTCGCAGGCGGCGCAACGCAAGGAAAGGGCCGCGGCATAACGGACAAAGTGCTCGTCGTTGGTGCCGTCGAGGTTATGCCCAGGCGCGAGTCGGACAAGTGGGGGGGCCGTGATCCGAATCTTATGGGCGGGCCTCCGCTCAAGCATCGTGGGGGGCACGGACGCGGCATCCTTGCGGGCAGACTCCGTCTGCAAGTCATTCCAAATCGGAAGCAGGAGACGTTGGTACCCTTCGTGCGTACGTACGTTGCGCCTGGTGCAAAAGTGAGGACCGACGCATGGATCGGATACGAGCCGCTGGCTGAACAAGGCTACGATCATGAGAAAGTTGCCGTCTGTGGGGATCATGAGAAGACAGATAAGCACCTCCCGATGATCCATATCGCGTTCGGAAACCTTGATGCATGGTTGCTCGGGACTCACCACGGCGTATCGCCGCAACATTTGCAGGCTTATCTCAACGAGTATGTGTTTCGATTCAATCGTCGGTTCTGGCCTATGGTCGCATTTGATAGTGTGTTGGGAATCGCTGTGCGAGCAGCAGCTCCCTCTTACGAGGGACTGTACAAGGGGGCGTGGGAACATCCTGGAACGTGACAATAATGACGCGACCATCGCGACCTATCCTTTGGGAGTCAACCGGATAGGCATGGTGTAAACTACTTTTGGGGCAATATGAAGGATGCCAAAAAATTCATAATTTTCTATAATTTTATGGACAACAGACAGCATATCAGGTATAGACAAAGTCATTAACAGTTATTATAATCTCCTAAAATCAGAATGCAAATTGAACTGCAATAAAAATAAGGAGATTACAATGATCAGTTTTTTTTTCAATGCGCTGTCTTTTTTCCGTCCTGTTTTTTCTCGCAACAGCTCTTGGCTGCTGTTTTGCATGGTCATTATCGGCTTTATCGGCGCTAATGAAATGATAG
>JAAEPA010000566.1 GCA_024222475.1 Gammaproteobacteria bacterium
ACCCGATCGCCTCGGACCATAACCGCTGCGGTATCCGTTCCCCTTTCCTCTTATGGCTTCGCCACTGCTCAAAATGCTCGGTAACCTCTTCCAGTGTCAAGGTCCTCGATTGCGCTGATTTCATCATTCCCCTCGGTTGTCTCTTTCCAGGGGGATCATCTTAATCAGCTTGAGCTCAACCGGTCACGCACGCTTGCCGGAACTACACTATCATTCCACCAGAACACTGGAAGCAAGCGAAAATCACAATAAATAAAAAGGATGGTCATTGGGAGAAGATTAGATGGTAAGTAGTGCTTCAGTAGTGTTTATAGTTGAAAACCAACCACATTTTATGGCTTAAACACATTAGAAGCACTACCCTTTGAGGGCAAGCAAGAAAGCTGATCTTAGGGACACAAATGTTTCTCAAGCCTCGCTGTGCCTATTTTTAAGTTTCACATAGTGCGCTGCGGAGTACTCCAGATACTCAAGTTCCTTATCCGTAAGGGGCCTGACTCGTTTTGCCGGCCGCCCCACCCACAAGAAACCGCCTTCCAACACCCTTCCGGGCGTTACCAAGCTGCCCGCTCCAAGCATCACCTTATCATGCAAGACCGCCCCGTCCAGAATCACTGATCCGATACCAATTAAGCAATAATGTCCCACGGCACAGGCATGCAAAGACACATTGTGGCCCACCGTCACACCCTCACCGACAAGCAAGGGCAGACCGCCCGGTTTGTATTCACTGTCGTGAGTAACGTGCAATACGCATCCGTCCTGGATATTCGAACATGCTCCAATCTGGATTCGCTGGACATCTCCACGTACCACACACATGGGCCAAATGGAGGCATGCTCGGCGATCTCTACATCGCCGATCACCAGCGCAGTCAAATCAACATAAGCACTTGCGTGAATGGAGGGAGTCAATCCTTGGTAGCTGCGTACATTCATCAGTCGATAGCCTTTAGTGTTTATGGTCAGGTTTTTTAGGATCTTCTAGGCGTGTCTACACTAACGCTCTTTCCCACCGTCTTCCCCGTCTACGGTATAAGGCATATAAACAGGATTATCAAGCCAAGCACGTTATTCAATCCCCATGGAATGCTCGGCCAAGGTAAGCCCAATACAACACTCGAATAAAGAGTCTATAATCCTTATGAAGAAACTCCAGTCTATCTCAAGACTGTGCCTCTCAATCTAAGACTAAAGGGAAAAAAAGGAAAGGAACAACAGGCCCACTTCTATAATCCAGCCATTCTTCATACGATAAGAGGTATCATGTTCAGGCCAGTTTCACCCCTCCTACGCAAGCTCCTGTACAATTTATACTCGGGATTAACGGTATCATTCTGTGTGGTAGCGCTTTTCTGGACTTCTCTCGGACTAACCCGATCAATTTCAGTGAATAATGATTTGCTTTGGCAGGACCGCCATGATGGGGGCTTGGCAGCAGATGATTCGGCCAGAGCTATCGCGGTATCAGCTAGGCGGACATATGCTGTAGGGCACCTAACCGATCCCTATTCGAGCACCCGTTTCGCCGTGCGCGCCTATGAAACAACAACGGGTAAACTACTGTGGCAAGACAACAGCACTGCCGGTAATACGCGTGATGTAGTAGTGAGCGGCGGCAGAGTTTTTGTCACTGGGCACAGGACGACAAGACAGAGCGGTGGAGCCTTTGTAGTGCGTGTTTACAATGCAAAATATGGAAACTTACTGTGGGAAGACCGATTAAGCGTCCCCTCCGCGCCCGATGTGGAATCCGATGAGGCCCTGGACAACATCGCCAATACCCTGGCCACGAAGGGTCATCGTATCTTTGCCGTGGGCTGGGCCGGTAAGGGCCTGGTCTGTGCCTATCACGTTCGCGACGGAGAGCTGCTGTGGGAAGATGGCAGTGAAGGCGCGTTTACTACTTGGCATACCGTCGTCGCGGATAACAAGCGGGTCTTCGTCGGGGGTCAGATATCCCCCTCCGAAGGGCTCTTAGGCAAGGTTATCCTGCGCGCCCATGATGCAGAGACAGGAACCATACTATGGGAAAACAAGTGGGACAAACTCTCCTACCTTGCCAGCTCAAAGGCCCTTACCAGACAGGGAAAGCGCATTGCCGTGGTGGGCACTGTGCTCAATAGTACGGGAGAATGGAATTTTGCCGTGCGTGTCTATCATGCCACCACCGGTCAACTGCTCTGGGAAGACATGGGTGACAACGTAGCCGATGATGACAATGTCACCAACTCCCTTCGGGCGGTTGCACTGTATGGAAATCAGTTGTTTGCCGCGGGCACCCTGAAGAATGATTTTGCCGTACGCAGCTATGATCTTCGATCGGGAACATTGCTGTGGGAGAATCGATTCAGTAGCGAATCTATTGGTTCTGCCAATGATATCTGTGTACGCAATGGGCAGGTATTTTCGGCGGGATTCACCGATCGTTTTCTGAACCAGAAGTACCTCGTACGCGCACTCAATACCCGCGATGGCCGGTCTTTGTGGGAAGAGATGGTTGAAGGGGCAGGCAATGAACACGCCAGTGCTATCGGCGCTCACGAAAATCGAGTTTACGTAAGCGGGGCACTGAACAGCCTGAGCACGGGCCGTGATTTTACAGTACGTGCATACCGACAGGAACGAACGAGTCATCCCACCCATGGTGAGTAAATTCCCCGAATTCAGGGCCTTATTCTTGATTCTGCTCTTACTGCCCTGTTTCGCGACCAAAGCGGCCTCTTTCAAGATTTCGGTCACCGGCGATACCGTAACTGCCAAGATCGACGCGGCGCCGCTGGTAGAGGTGCTGGCCGAAATCAAACGACAAACAAAAATCACCATCGAATTAGACGATACGGTCTCCGCTCACCCCATCTGGGCTGACTTTAAGGATCTGCCTCTGGAAACAGGGATCAGAAAACTGCTGCGTGGACATAGCTTCAGTGTATTTTACGCCGGACCCGCAACATCGATCGATACCCACGCAAGACCTCAGGTAGTCAAAATCAGCGTAGAGGCCGGCGGGGATGCCTACCTGGAGGGACAATCCTTGCCCCCCCTCAATCACACTCCACCGACAAACTCACAACTTAGTCCAGCCGCCAATACGAACCACCGGGACCCAGAAGCCCCCACTCTGGCACATAACTTAGACCGCCTATGGGCAACGGTTGATCAGGATGCAACACGGGCCAAAGAGTCGCTCAGCAAGGCGATCCAAGATCCCGAGCCTAGTGTCAGAGAAACCGCCTTGGAGGTCATGGCCAGCATGGACCAGAGCTTTGTCGGTGAATTGCTGGCCGAGATGGCACTCAAAGACCCAGAACCGGAAATCAGAATCGAAGCCTTGAACCTGCTGGCGGAAGTTGGCCAACACAACGCCCTGAACACCGCACTATCACTGGCGGTACAAGATCCGGATTCCAAGGTACAAGCGGTAGCCGCCGAATTGATAGAACTCCTGCACTAGGAGTCTGTCGGACTTAGGTGATCGTAGCGAGGGAAAGACGGTTTGAGACGGATTTTTCGATCGTTTGAGGCGAATAGCCGTAGCGTGTAACGAAAAGGATCGGGAAATCTGTCCAAATCCGGCTATTCCGCAGTAGATCGCCCTAAGTCCGACAGGCCCCTAGGCGCCGTATACGGACCCGTTTGTACGGTGCTGTGGGAGGGGGGGCTACTTGAGTAGCTCCCTATCCCGATCAGGCATTTGCCCATGCTCTTGATTCGGGTAATAAGTTAAGGTGGAGTTTCGTCAATATCTTCGTAGTCGTCGGTGGTGAACGGCAGAGTACAGAGCGCCAAGAACACCAAATCTTCATGACCTGTGTTCATAATTCTCTGGCGGCACATTGGAGGAATAATCACGACATCTCCAGGATTCACGTCTTCAGGGGCCATACTGCCAACTTCTACGCGACCAACACCGCTAAGGATATAGTAACGCTCGCCTGATTTTTTGAGCCGATGCCATCGAGTTGTTACTCCTGGCTCTACTCTTGCTCGCGCGATTGACAAGCCTTCGTCATCAGCGGAATTCGATAGTTCCACTATGAAGCATTTTTCATGGGTGTAAAACTCACTTGAGAGATCTTGTCTTCTGATCGATTCTTTCACAGTTGTTTGCCTCTCATCCTAACGCCTCTAATAACTGGTGCAATGCGAGCGCTAGCGAGTATTGCGTCCGAATTGATTTACCAGTACCTTTGGTCGTTCAAAGCCTTAACACACTGAGAGACGCCTCCCATTGTTTTTAAATGGCCACCGTCAAGTGATTGAGCCAACCAACCTTCTGGGTAAGTCAGCTTAAGTGGCGCTTTTACAATGTTTTCACTGATAGGGCAGAAGCCCACCTTGGAGTAAAAGTTTGGGTCGCCATATGTGAATGCCAAATCAGCACTTAGTGACTTTAAATGACTGATACCATAGTTAATTAGTTGTTGACCTAAACCTTTTCCTTATTCGTTGGGCATGTAAGTACGGGGTTCACCTAGGCTGTCGAAATCCAGGCCATTATTAGGTTTTCATATTCTCGGTTTTTGGGACTGCAATAGTGTAAGACTGCTCATTCCGTATCTTACTGAATTCACAGTTAATAATCGTGCGCGAGCGCGAGCTTGTATTGATGAACCAGTTTTTGTCCCATATGTCTGGAGCATCAAAATACGTCTAAAACCCGCGATTTCGACAGCCTAGGGTTCACCTTCACTAGAATTCTTTTAACTTGTTATCGTATTCAAGTCTGAGATTAATTGACGCAAAATTTCGTCAAGTGCTAGTTTTGTCGACTGCTGGACGGCGTTCTTTTGCCCAAAGGCACCAGCCCAGAACATCTTGCCACCTTGTGCCTTTCCATCTTGTGTATAGGTTTTTGAGAAGACCACTTGTCCCAATCGGGACAGAGATACTTCCAGGGATATGTGTGCGCCAAAATCTTTAAACGTGTAACTTTTAAGATCGAATATCAGTAAACCCCTTGAGTCGCCTGACACGTCCGATACCTTTTGTAAAGCACCGAAAGCATTCTGGACATCTGTAGATTTTAATGTGTCATCGAGCATTTTGCCAAATTCAACAATCCATAGGTTAGCGTAACCTGTTGCTACTGCTCGAAATTCATAGCTGTGACTCTGCGTGTTCGATGTTAGAAAGTACTCTGACGCCTTGTCGGTATTTGGTAGATCTACAGCTCCGGCATTGTTGACAAGATATTGCGGATAGTCTTGCTCTATGACGTGTCGGATAGAGCAGGCAGAAGTAGCTAGGACGAGCAAGGTGATTAGAAATATGCTCCGTAATGCCCTCATATTCATCTCCCATTTGTTGAATTGTTTATTAGCCATCGACTTAATGGTTATGTGACTCCCAACGCCAGTGTCACCAGATTTTGGAGGCGCTTGTGCCGTAATAATTCCGGTGAACACACTTATTGGGCATTTGATACTGTCATGAATGCATATTAAACCATATGTATTTTGACGTTTGGGAACAGTACTGGCGATATTCATCTCCATACAACCTCACAAGGTGTTCTTCTTCAGTTTTGACCATATTATGGGCTATCACCAAGTACAAACAAACCCAAAGTCCTCCAAGTAACGATGGCCAAAGCAGAGAATAACCTAATACTACTGAGAAATAGGCCACAATCTGTGGGTTACGACTGAAACGATACAAACCATTTTTGCGTAAGTTTTGCGTTTTTCGACCGATTGAAACAGATAATCCAAGCCGAGACATTGATAAGTATACGGCGACAAGGCCAAGAATGATCAGTGTTAACGCAAGCGTAAAAGAAAGATTTTTGGGATTGATAGTACTCAGATTAGAATCCAAAAAAATGTATGAAGAAAAACCATGAATGAAGAATATGGCCGTCTCGATGAAGCTAGAACGAAAAATAAGTTTATGCTTGGTTCGGTAGTCTCTCGCAACTATTCGGAAGGCCATCCAAGATAGGATAATAATCGCGACGGAAGTAACAAGTGGAATTATTGGTAACATTCACACTCCTTTCTAAAACAGAATTTAATTTGATGTCCAACGTTGCGCTCTGCCGCCGCGTTAAGCGGTCGGCTGAAGCGCCTGGTTACAGATTTTTACGTTTCCCATAGTGCTTGTCAAATTCCTGGAAGATATTTGGATTATAAAATCTCTGTTTAGAGCTATTAGGGTTATTAGGGTTCAGCAGCCTGACTAAGCAATACTTATTTTCTTGCTCAATTTCTTTCCTTAACCGATGAAAGTCTCGATTTTCAAGGGACCTGAATTCAATAGTATACGAGAATTTCGCGCTCTCTAGTTAGGACGGATATTTCATGAATTCACGTGATGATCGCGCAGGGTGTTTTCACAAGGGGTTTTCCGAAGGCGTCGCTTATCCTTGATGGGATAGATCAATCTGCTTTACACTTTAATACGTGGTCGAAAGGGCTTGACATGAAGGGGGGTTCGGAGTCTGGTTTGGTATAGGGGTGGGGCGCTTGTGAACGCAGCAATGATTAAGTTATTGTAATACTTACAACTATAGTGCACCATGCCCGCGGCGCCTCACCCCCTATGCTGACGATTTTTTCCGGACCCCCTTCATGTCGGACCCCGACTAGTGCAGAATGCTCTGCCATGAACCTCAAGGCATTAGACATCCTCAACAACGTCTTTGGCTACCAAGACTTTCGCCCCCATCAGAATGAGATCATCGAACACATCCTGGGCGGGGGGAATGCCTTGGTGCTGATGCCCACCGGTGGAGGCAAATCATTATGCTATCAGATTCCGGCGATGCTACATTCCGGTATCGGAGTGGTGATCTCACCCTTGATCGCCTTGATGCAAGATCAAGTCGATGGCCTTCGCCAACTCGGCATCAATGCCGCCTTCCTCAACTCCACCCTCAGCTACTCTGAAACTCGTCACATCGAACAGCAAGCACATGATAATGAACTCGATCTGCTGTATGTAGCCCCCGAGAGGCTGATGATGCCACGCATGCTGGGGCTACTTGATCGCTGCGACTTGGCGTTGTTCGCGATAGACGAGGCCCATTGCGTATCCCAATGGGGACATGATTTTCGCCCTGAGTATCTGAAGCTCTCGGTGCTTCATGAACGCTTCCCTCACATCCCACGTATCGCGCTCACTGCCACGGCGGACGAACCAACCCGCCAAGACATTATCGAACGACTGCAGCTACAACAGGCACACCGATACATCACCGGTTTCGATCGACCCAACATCCGCTACCGTATCATCCACAAAAACAGACCATTGGAACAACTTCTGAGCTTTATCAAAAACGAGCATCGGGGGAAATCCGGAATTGTCTATTGCCTGTCGCGAAAAAAGGTGGGAGCAACGGCCGAACAGCTGCGCGAAAAAGGTTTAAATGCCCTGCCCTACCATGCCGGATTAAGCAAGGCGATGCGCCAACAGCATCAAGCACGATTTCTCGCCGAAGAGGACCTCATCATGGTCGCCACCGTTGCCTTCGGGATGGGTATAGACAAGCCCGATGTACGCTTCGTCGCCCACCTCGACCTACCGAAAAGCGTAGAAGCCTACTATCAGGAGACCGGTCGCGCGGGACGCGACGGTTTGAATGCCGATGCCTGGATGACCTACGGCCTGCAAGACGTCATTGCCTTGAGACAATTGCTGGAATCCTCCGAAGCGGATGAGAAGCATAAACGCATAGAGCGTCACAAACTCGAAGCCATGCTCGGACTGTGCGAGATCACTACTTGTCGGCGACAAGCATTGTTAGGCTATTTTAGCGAGCATTTGTCCGCCCCTTGCGGAAACTGTGATACCTGTCTGCACCCCCCCGAAACCTGGGATGGCACCGTCACCGCCCAGAAGGCCCTGTCCTGCGTCTACCGTACCGGCCAGCGCTTCGGAGTCAATTATGTCATCGATGTCCTGCGCGGCAAAGACAATCCACGGATCGAAGGCTTTTCACACCATAGGCTCAGCACCTTTGGCATCGGTAAGGAACTCAGTGTTCAGGAATGGCGTTCGGTATTTCGACAACTGGTGGCCACCGACCTCCTGGCCATAGACGTACAGGGCTATGGCGGCTTGCACCTCACGCCCAAGAGCCGCCCGGTATTGCGTGGGGAAAGCCAACTGCAGCTGCGCCGGGAAAAACCATCCAAGCGCACTAACCGACAAAAGATTAGTCTCCAAGCCAGCCCCTCCACCCCGCTCGACGCCTTATTATGGGAGGCCTTGCGAACCTGCCGCAAACGGCTGGCCGAACAACAAGGCGTGCCTCCTTATGTTATTTTTCACGATTCCACCCTGAAGGAAATGATTAAATATCGCCCTCAAGATAAAGAACAATTCAAATCGATCTCCGGAGTCGGAGAACACAAACTAAATCACTATAGTGATGAGTTCTTGGCGGTGATCCGTGAGCACTTCGGAAAAAACGAGACGAACGACGGCGACACGTCGGGTAACGGCAATGTCGTTGCCGTCCCGATAAGAAATGCTACCGATGACCATCCGTCATAGGCATATACTAGCCCGGATATTTCATGAATTTGCGCGATGATCGCGTAGAGATTTGTTTCCAGAAGGAATTTTTCGAAGGAGCGGCGTATCCACGATTACGGCCGACTGAGCAAAATTTCTTGTGGAAACAAAGATCAAGCGAGGGCGTGTGCAATTTATGAAACATCCGGGCTAGAAACCTTACGCATCGACTATTTCAAGCCATAGCGGCGCCTGAATTTGTCCACCTGACCCGCAGTATCCAGCATTTTCTGCTTGCCGGTATAGAACGGGTGGCATTTGTCGCACACATCGATGTTAAGTTTGTCGGCTCCATATGTCGAGCGGGTCACAAAGACGCTGCCGCAGCTACAAACCACATTAATTTCATTGTATTTAGGATGAATACCAGCCTTCATCAGGTAAACCTCAGTA
>JAAEPA010000567.1 GCA_024222475.1 Gammaproteobacteria bacterium
GGCTAGACTTCCCGATCCTTTTCGTTAAATAGCTACGGCTATTCTCCTCAAACGATCGAAAAATCTACCTCAAACCGTCTTTCCCTCGCTACGATCACCTAAATCCGACAGCCTCCTAGGCACTAAGATATTCATACAAAGGAAATGACTTGCGCCAAAATCTCCAGCGATCACGTCCGCTAAATTTAAATATCTGGCCGGCGCAGTCATAAAGGGTGCATTCGCGGATATCCCCGGCCCTGAGATACGTGGTCAAAGGCTCGAACCACTCTCGTTGTAACTCTTGCATTTCGCGCTCCCATTCGGGGAAATCGTCATAGCTGGAGGCAATAGCCAAATCGTCCAGGCAAACCAGATGTGTTCCTGATAGATTCATACCTAACAAAGATTCCAGCCCCTTGGGCCGAGGCTGAGATTCAATAGCTGCCAGGCGACTCAACCCTGCTATCAACGGATCATCTCCCCATACCCCGCTCCAGGTCGCTTTTTCTATCTGCGGCAGGCCACCACCACCAAATAGCCAGAGACTATTGATTGCCAATTCCCCATTGGCCAGGCGCCTGCGATTTGGTTCCGCATCATGATAAAGCATTTGAGTTTCATTAAGAATGCCACGCCAGTAGCGGGCACGCTCCCCGCTGGGAAAATGCGGGCTAACATCGCCACCTCTTACTTGACGCAGCGTTTTATTGCACAGGACCTCGGGACCGGTTAGACGTAGATGCCAGCAGTCGACGGCATCCGCCGCTAAGAACAAGCCCTGCGCTGCAAAATGATGATTGAACAAATCGGTCAAAACCTGCGCCTCTTCGATTCTAATCCTCAACTGCGAGGCGTCTAACAACAGGACCTGTTGAATATCCGCCTGCAAATGGATGGGGTCCGCACAAAAATAATGGTAATCATCCGCATCCTTCGTCATCGCGTAGCGTCTGATCGCCCCTAAGGGAAGATCCCCTTCTGGAGGTGCCTGCATTGCAAACAAGGCACAGAGCTGAGCATCGAAACTATAGGCTACTGACGAACTGCGATGAGCCCCAGCAAGCAGTGTTTCAATAGCAGCAAAACGGGGAAATTGCTCGACCCCCTTAGCCCTGCTAACGAGCCTACCAAGCAACCCGGGTATAAGGATATGCAGATTCAAGCGATTCCAAAATGACGGCTAACCACTGGATTCAATGAACTTAACCCTCAAAGGCGATCGGCCAAGTTCGGGAGCTTTGAAATGGGTGAGTAAGGGACTGGGGCCTTGAATCTGGAATTCAGCCAGAGATGGACCGGTATAACGACAATAGGAACGGGCCGTTTCATGAATCTGCAATTCAGTAAGGCCGGGAAGATACTCGATCAATTGCTCCCAGATAAAGATACTAAGCAATTCGGTACTGGATCGCCAAGCCAGCTCCGCACCCACATAGTTGAGACTCTGATGATCCAGCTGCGAGATGATCAATTGCTCGACTACCGCCTTAAGGTAACCATAATCCAACACGAAACCGGTAGCAGGATCAATACGATCGGCCACCTTTACCTTGATCGAATAGCGGCCTCCATGCAAATTAGAGCATTTACCCGGATAATCGGTAATGAAGTGCGCCGAGTCGAACAGCAACTCTTTGACTACAGTCGCCCGCGGTCCATCGAGGTAAAAACGTGCCTCACATCCAGGCATCGACGCAAGCCGGTCTTTTATCAATGACAAAAACTCACGGGTATCTCTTTCGGTCTCGGTGCGCATTAAGGCACCCTGGGACCGAGCGCAGGCTTCAAGAGACTTGAATGTTACCCGATATTGCTGATGCATTTTTTGTAATAAAGACGCGCAGATCTCAGTATCCGCCAAGGGAATAAAAAGATAATTGGTATGGAGTTCCCCATTGAAAGCGACCAATACCGCCAAGGTGTCGAGTAAATTCGGTGCATCCAGATCAATATGATCTTGCAAGAACTCCACATTGTCGCTGCGAGTCTTGAGGCGATTGCGTGCAATCACTCGGTGACTGTGGTCAGCATAGAAATATTCCTGCCTGTATTTGAAACCGAATGCCTCCAGGCCCTGAAGGCACCAGAGCAGCAGTTCCAGACGCTTGACATCTCCCTCGATAAAACTCAATCCCGGCGCCCGGCACACCTTACCCGCCAGCGACAGACCGGTTAAGTAAGCCCTCGCCAATGGGTTGTCAGACGTTGCTACGCGTGGATAGTGATTAACAGATTCTTGCAGGTTGAGTCGATCCTGGTCGATCAGAATATCCAGCGGCAGATGGTGTCTTATCGCATATTCCTGCAGCGTTAGCCCACAACAATCGGCAAGATGCCCATTATCCAGCCGAGCTAGATCCTGATGGCATTCTAGACATTTCATGTCGCCTCCTTGATGGCACAATGCGGGGGGTCCGCTCGCGTTCGGCCAAGCATGCTTGGATTGACTATCACTCGAAGACGGTTACAAGGCTGACACGGATGTATATCCGTAATAGACAGGTTCTTGATACTGAAAAAATATCAGGGTGCTGCTCGGACAGCAGCGCCCTGATATCAACTGGTCGGGGCGAGAGGATTTGAACCTCCGACCACCGCAACCCCATTGCGGTGCGCTACCAGGCTGCGCTACGCCCCGGTGGAAGGGAAGAATACTTGATCTTCAAGGCGTTTGAAAGCCCGTGCGGAAAGAATTATTTTTTGAGCAGCGCTAACAGCTCCTCCAGTTCTTTACTCATTTGCTGAATGACTTGCTTGTACTTAGCGATTTCCCCGTTATCCGACGACCCGGAAAGCTTCTGCCTTGCCCCGCCTATGGTATAACCCTGCTCGTAAAGCAGACTGCGTATTTGGCGTATCAGAATGACCTCATGGCGCTGGTAATAACGCCGATTCCCCCGACGCTTTACGGGTTTGAGGGAAGGAAATTCCTGCTCCCAATAGCGCAAGACATGGGGTTTAACCCGGCATAGATCACTCACTTCTCCAATAGTGAAATAACGTTTCACTGGTATCGGAGGCAACTCGTTATTATTTCCCGCTTCCAGCATAGTCCTCTACCCGCGCTTTGAGTTTCTGCCCTGGGCGAAATGTCACCACCCGCCTCGCAGATATCGGTATTTCTTCGCCTGTTTTCGGGTTTCTACCTGGTCGCTGTTTTTTCTCTCTCAGAGTAAAATTACCAAACCCCGAAAGCTTTACCTGCTCACCTTGCTCAAGCGCGGTGCGAACCTCCTCAAAGAACAGTTCCACCAAATCTTTGGCCTCACGCTTATTGAGACCGAGCTCTTCAAAAAGTGATTCAGCCAGATCGGCTTTTGTCAGTGCCATACTTACTCCCTTAGCGAAGCCCCGAGTTCACGCTCCAAACTGGACACGATCCGGGATACCATTTCATCGACTTCTTTATCCGTAAGAGTGCGTGATAAATCCTGTAAAATCAAGCCTAAAGCGAGACTTTTTAAATTTTCAGCCACCCTTTTGCCGCTGTAAACATCGAAAATGTAACATTCATGCAAGGCATCGATATGGTTCGCAGCGATACAACGTCTGATCTGATCAGCAGTGGTGCTCCGATCCACAACAATGGCGATATCCCTGCGAATAACAGGAAATCGCGACAGCGGTTGGGAACGAGCTACTCGTCCCCGATTCAATACGGCCTGTTCGATTTCGAATAGAACTATCTGCTGCCCCAGCCCGAACTGAGTTTCAAGATTGGGGTGCAATGTCCCCAGCCAACCACAACATTTCTCATCAATGAATAATGCGGCTGACTGCCCCGGATGCAGAGCGGGATGGGACTGGACCCTGAAATCCACCTTGTCTTGCAGATCCACAAGCCGCAGCAAGGCCTCAATGTCGCCTTTAATATCGAAGAAGTCTACAGCCTGCGCGTTGACACCCCATTGCTCAGGCAATACTTCGCCGCTGGCAAGACCCGCCAGCATGGGAGTCTGTTCCAAGCCCGACCCCGATTCGATGAACCTCAGCCCCATCTCGAATAATCTGATTCGGGTCTGTTGTCGATTGAGATTATGCCGTGCAGTCTTGACCAGACCCGGCCAGAGCGTAGTACGCATCACCGCGAGTTCACTGGAGATAGGATTGGCAAGCTTTTTTGCCGCTCGTTGCGGATCGAATCGTCGTTGCCACAGCGGATCTACAAAACTATAGGTAATCGCCTCCTGATAACCACGATCGACCAATAACTCTCGTATCCGGGCAGCAGGGATCGCCGCCTCATCTTGTTGCTGAATCACCGCTAGTCGCGCCTGACTAACTAGCGGTATATTGTCATAACCGTAGACCCTGGCGACTTCTTCGATCAAATCAGCCTCAATGGCCAAATCGAACCGGAAACTGGGTGCGCTGACCTGCCACTGCTCATCGACCTGTTCGGCATCACAACCCAACGCATCCAGCATACCGTTTATGGCGGACACCGCGGGCGAAATGCCGAGCAATCGACGTATCCTTGAACGGCGCAGTCTAATAGAGGGGCTTGGCGGCAAATAATCATCGTTCGCGATATCAATCACCGGGCCCGACTCCCCTCCAACGATCTCGACCAATAAGGCCGTGGCGCGTTCGATGGCCCGCCGCTGCAACTGCGGATCCACGCCTCTTTCGAATCGATGGGACGAATCGGTGTGTAGACCGAAGCCCCGTGCCTTTCCGGCGATGAGTTCCGGCTTGAAGAAGGCACTCTCCAGGAAGATATCCTGCGTGCTTTCGCTTACCGCGCTGCCAACACCGCCCATGATGCCCGCCAGGGCCAAGGCTCGCTGATGATCGGCTATGACCAGGGTTCCCTGATCCAGGGTCAGGACCCGACCATCCAACAACACCAACTCCTCACCTTGATTTGCGAAGCGCACCCGGATTCCTCCCTGTAGCGCTGCCAGATCGAAGGCATGCATGGGCTGACCCAATTCCAACATCACATAATTGGTGACATCCACTACCGGGGCAATGCTGCGAATACCGCTGCGTCGCAGCCGCTCCTGCATCCACAGGGGCGTTGTCAGAGAAGAATCAATGCCCCTGACGGCTCTCCCCACATACCGGGGACAAGCCTGGTCGGCCAGGATCTCCACCGCCAACAGCTGATCATTGTGCGCTGTCACCGGGGCATGCGCTGTTGCTTCGATCCGCGCGCCAGTCAATACCGAAACCTCGCGGGCCAGCCCGGCAATGCTCAAACAATCCCCTCGATTGGGGGTGAGATCGAGCTCGAAAATGGCATCATCGAGCTGCAGAAGGTCTCTGATATCCCGTCCCAAACCGGCACCATCGTCCAGGCACATCAGCCCGGTTGCCGCGTCGGTCAACCCCAACTCCTTGCTCGAACAGAGCATACCAAAGGATTCTACACCACGTAATTTCGCCTTTTTGATACCGTAGTCACCAGGCAGTACCGCGCCCACTCTTGCCAGAGGGGCAACCATCCCGGCACTGACGTTTTGCGCACCACAGACCACCTGCACCGTATCCTCGTCGGACAGGGCCACCTGACAGATGTTGAGACGATCGGCATTTGGATGGGGCTCAACACTGAGCACTCGAGCGACAGTTACACCCTCAAAAGCAGGAGCCGCCGCTGTGATATTAGCCACCTCGAGTCCCGCCATGGTGAGACGCTCCCCCAACGCCTCGGTGCTCAGATCGGGATCGACCCACTCACGCAGCCAGGATTCACTGAATTTCATTAGCCCGGATATTTCATGAATTTGCGCGATGACCGCATAGAGATTTGTTTCCACAAGGGATTTTTCGAAGAAGTGGCGTATCCACGATTACGGCCGACTGAGAAAAATTTCTTGTGAAGACAAAGATCAAGTGAGGGTGTGTGTAATTTATGAAACATCCGGGTTAACCACCTTATTAATTAAACTGCCTGAGAAATCGCAAATCATTTTCAAAAAACAAGCGCAGATCTGACACCCCATAGCGCAACATGGCCAGGCGCTCCACCCCCAAGCCGAAGGCATAGCCGGTAAATTGCTCGTTGTCGATATCTACATAGGTGAATACCTGCGGATGCACCATGCCGCAGCCCATCACCTCCAGCCAGCCAGTGTGACCGCAGACACGGCAGCCCTCACCAACACACATCACGCATAGAATATCTACTTCTGCGGAGGGCTCAGTAAATGGAAAATAAGAGGGTCTGAAACGGGTTTTAAGATCTTCGCGCTCAAAGAAAGCCTTCAAGAATTGATCGATGACCGCCTTTAAATCCGCAAACGATACCTCCTCATCCACCAGCAACCCTTCGACTTGATGGAACATGGGACTATGCGTCAGATCGGAGTCACAACGATACACCCGTCCGGGTGCGATGATGCGCAGCGGCGGTTTACTCGATTCCATCGCCCGCACCTGCACCGGTGAGGTATGGGTACGCAGTAAGGTGCAATCATCGAAATAAAAAGTATCGTGCATGGCACGCGCCGGATGATGGGCCGGAATGTTCAGGGCCTCGAAATTATGGTAGTCGTCTTCTATCTCCGGACCTTCGGTGACCTCAAACCCAAGCTGTGAAAACAGGTCTTCGATACGCTGCAAAGTCTGGGTCACGGGATGTAGTCCCCCGCTGCGCGGACCTCGGCCAGGCAGGGTTACATCGACCGACTCCGCGATCAACCGGGAATTGATCGCCGCTTGCTGCAAGACCTCGCTACGCGACTTTACCGCGGCTTGAATACGTCGTTTGGCCTTATTGATCGTCTGGCCGGCGGCTGGGCGCTGTTGTGCCGGCAAGCCACCCACTCCCTTTAATTGAGCCGTTATAAGCCCCTTTTTACCAAGATAGACTACCCGCAGTTCATCCAACCCCTGCACGGTGGTTGCTGCTTCAATCTCGGTTAAGGCTTTGTTTAACAGCTCGTTTATATCCATGATGGATGGGTGCTATGGATCATGAAAACTCATGCGTCATGGGTATAAGGAATGCGAATTAAATTACCCCCCTAACTGGCGCTGCATGATCGTTTATATTCAAGGCGTGACAACAGGCGCATAGCCCTAGCTATGTAACTGTTGTCGCAACGCCGAAAACGAGCGATAAGGCAAGTCAGATAGGGAAGTTATTTAGGTAGCATTCCTAAGATACCCAAACCAAAAAAGAGGGAAAGGTAGTACCTTTCCCTCTATGTTCGAGGCCCCCGTCAACGTAGGTTCGCTAACAAGCCGGTTAGAGTTTGCTCAGTGAGCTAGACCGACCTTGGCTTTGTCCGCTATCTTCTCAAAGGCGGCTAGGTCATGGACCGCCAGATCGGCCAGCATCTTACGATCAATTTCTATGGATGCCTTATGCATGCCATCGATCAAGCGACTATAACTCAGTCCGAATTGGCGAGCAGCAGCATTGATGCGCACAATCCACAAAGATCTGAATTGGCGCTTACGCTGACGCCGATCTCGGTAGGCGTACTGCCCCGCTTTAGTGACCGCCTGCTTAGCTACCCGGATGACATTCTTACGGGCACCGTAATAACCCTTGGCCTTGGCACGAACCTTTTTGTGCCGGGCATGCGCAACGACACCGCGTTTTACTCTTGGCATGATGGAATCCTTTTATTAACTGTACGGCAACATCTTGCGCACACTGCGCGTATCCGCATCGGCTATCACCAATTCGGAACGCAAATGGCGTTTACGTTTACTACTCTTTTTAGTCAAAATATGTCTAAGATGAGACTGCTTACGCTTAAATGCTCCAGAGGAGGTCTTTTTAAAGCGTTTTGCCGCACCCCGGTTAGTCTTGAGTTTAGGCATTAAATATTAACTCCATATTGTTCTGTAACTGGACAAGCTGAACCACATTGGATACCCATCAATAGAACAGCGAGTATCCAATGCGCCCACGGCCCATTCATTCGATAGGTAAAATCACCATCTACAGATGGTCAGAAATCAAATTCCAAATGGCGCGCACAGCGCACCCTACCCAGATTGATGCACCGATATTTGGTGAAATCATTTATCTGAAAAACCATGGAAACTCATCAAGATCTAGACGTTACTTATTTTTCCGCGGCGCGAATATCATAATCATCTGCCGTCCCTCCATCCTGGGCCGTTGTTCGACCATGGCGTGTTCTTCTAGGTCCTGCTCCACCCGATCCAGCAACATCGCACCACGATCCTTGTGCATCATCTCCCGCCCACGAAAACGTATCGTTACCTTGGTTTTATCACCATCCTCCAAGAACTCGACGAGTTTACGAAGTTTCACCTTATAGTCGCCCTTCTCAGTACCTGGGCGAAACTTAATCTCTTTTACCTGGACTTGTTTCTGTTTTTTACGGGCAACTTGAGCCTTTTTATTTTGCTCAAATTTAAACTTCCCATAATCCATCACCCGACATACAGGTGGTTTGGCATTAGGTACAATCTCTACGAGATCGAGCCCGGCATCCCCCGCGATCCTATGAGCACGAGCGATTTCAACGACACCGATGTTTTCTCCCGTATCATCAATCAACCGAACCCGGGGTAAATCTATCTCCTCATTTAGACGATGCTCTTTGACTACGCTGATTTTAAATCCTCCGAAGTAGATTGGTTTTTGTGCGCAACCTCATTGGTAAGCCTGTTACACAATTCGCCCACCTCCATCGTTCCTAGATCTTCTCCCGCTCGGGTACGCACCGCTATGGTCTGGGTGTCAACCTCACGATCACCGATAATGACCATATAAGGGACACGCTGCAGGGTATGTTCGCGAATCTTAAAACCAATCTTTTCATTTCTCAAGTCGATTGTCACTCTTAGACCCTGTTTTATCAGCGTCTCGCAAACAACCTTCACATACGATGCCTGACGATCAGTGATATTCATCACTACAAGCTGAACCGGGGCCAACCACAAAGGCAATATCCCTGCATAGTGCTCGAGCAAGATACCGGTGAAACGCTCCAAGGAACCCAGGATAGCACGGTGGATCATCACCGGAACTTGGCGCGACCCATCCTCTGCCACATATTGCGCTCCCAAACGGCCCGGCATGGAAAAATCCACTTGGATGGTACCGCACTGCCAGATACGGCCGATACTATCCCTTAGGGTAAAATCTATTTTCGGTCCGTAAAACGCCCCTTCCCCGGGTTGCAACACAAATTCCAGACCCTTGGCCCGCAGCGCCACCTCTAAAGCAGTTTCAGCTTTGTCCCAAAACTCATCCTCACCAACCCGCCGTTCAGGCCGGGTAGAGAGCGCTAAATGAATATCCTCGAACCCAAAATCGGAGTAGATCTTAAAGATCAGATCGATGAGTGCAGCCACCTCATCCTGCAATTGGTCTCTAGTGCAAAAGATATGGGCATCGTCCTGCACGAATCGCCGAGCACGCATCAGTCCATGCAAGGTACCGGACGGTTCGTTTCTGTGCACTGTACCGAATTCAGCAAGGCGCAACGGCAGATCACGATAACTCTTCAAACCCTGGTTGAAAATCTGGATATGACCCGGACAATTCATGGGTTTGATGGCGTATTCTCGATTCTCAGATTGAGTGGCGAAAATCATATCCCCGAACTTATCCCAGTGCCCGGAGCGTTCCCATAGCGAGCGATCGAGTATCTGCGGGGTATGCACTTCTTGATAAGCCGCGCCCCCGAGCGCTGCGCGCACATAGTCCTCTACCAGGCGATACAGGGTCCATCCCTTTTCGTGCCAAAACACCATCCCCGGAGCCTCTTCCTGAAAATGAAACAGATCGAGCTGTTTGCCCAGCTTGCGGTGATCGCGTTTTTCGGCCTCCACAAGACGAAATAGATAGGTCTTGAGCTGTTTCTTATCCGCCCAAGCCGTACCGTAAATGCGTTGCAGCATCTCGTTACGGGAATCCCCCCGCCAATAGGCCCCCGCCACTTTGGTCAGCTTGAAGGCCTTGAGCTTACCGGTGCTGGGCACATGGGGTCCGCGGCAAAGATCGATGAAATCACCCTGGCTGTAGAGTGAAATATCCTCGCCCTGGGGGATGGCTTCGATAATCTTTGCCTTGTATTCCTCACCGAGTCGACGAAAAAAAGCAATCGCCTGATCACGCGGCATTAGTTTGCGCTGAACCGGCATATTCGCCTTGGTCAGCTCCGCCATCTTTTTTTCGATGGCCTCCAGGTCTTCCGGGGTAAAGGTGCGTTCGAAGGCGAAATCATAATAAAAGCCGTCCTCGATAACAGGCCCGATGGTGACCTGAGCACTGGGGAACAAGCTCTTGACCGCCTGCGCGAGCAAATGGGCGGTGGAGTGGCGGATGATCTCAAGACCTTCATTATTCTTTGCAGTGATAATCCTCAGCTCGACATCCCGGTCGATGAGATATGAGGTATCCACCACCCTGCCGTCGATCTGGCCGGCAACTGCTGCCTTGGCCAGTCCAGGACCGATATCGGCGGCGATTTGGGCAATCGAAACAGATTGATCGTAGTGACGGCTGCTGCCGTCAGGCAAGGAGATATCCGGCATTGAAGGTACGCTCCAGTGGTGACCGATACGAGGGGCCATGCCCACAGCGCAAAGCTATTAAAATATTGGTAGGCGCGATTGGACTCGAACCAACGACCCCCACCATGTCAAGGTGGTGCTCTAACCAGCTGAGCTACGCGCCTGCATCAGAGCCATAAAATTTACCATAAAATAAACCCTTTGAACACACTGTTCTATCAACGACACAAAAATAACTAGCCCGAATTTTTCATTAAGTTGCGCGATAATCACGTAGATAATTGTTTTTACGAGGTTTTTTTCAGAAGAAGCAATGTATCCACGGTGACGGCCGACTGAGAATAATTTCTTGTGGAATCAAGGATCAATCGAGGGCGTGTGTAATTTATGAAATATCCGGGCAAGTACGATTACCAGGAAAAGTTCTCTAAGATCTCCAACTCGCCCCCGTTCCCATCCCTACCGGAAAGTGATCGTGGATTCATTCGTGAAAAGGCCTTTAAATACCGATTTACCGCGCAGGAACTGCGTCAGATCACTGAGATTGCATTGGATTTCTCTCTCTGGAATGAGCCATCGATCATTGAGGCTTGGCCCATTGACAAGGATCTTGAGCCCGGCAAGGAAACTAAAAAGGCCCTTCTGAAAAGATTGCATGAACACTGGAACACCCTGAAGATTCAACCAAAATATCCCCAAGATCACCAGTCACAAGCCCAGGCTTCCTACCCGAAACCCGAGCTGATAATGCGCGAGAAAGACACTCTGGGCCTAGGGCGCTGCCCAGTGGCCTCTACCAAAACCCGCTGCTGCAATTTGCTGACCCTGGATGCCGTTGAAAACTGTGGCTTTGATTGCAGTTATTGCAGCATTCAATCCTTTTACCATGGGAACAAAATCCATTTTGACAGCCGATTTGCCGGCAAATTAAAAAATCTAAGACTCGATCCCAAGCAGATCTATCATATTGGCACGGGACAATCCTCAGACTCGTTGATGTGGGGCAATAAAAATGGGGTGCTGGACTCATTGATTGCCTTCGCCCTCAATAATCCCAATGTCATTCTAGAGCTGAAAACCAAATCGAAGAATATCGCCTATCTGCTTAGACAGCCGGTTCCACGTAATATCATCTGCAGCTGGTCATTGAATACCCCCACCATTATCAGTCATGAAGAACACCATACCGCCTCTCTTGAGAAGCGCCTTGATGCCGCTCGAAGGATCGCGGACAAAGGCCTGGTGGTAGGCTTTCACTTCCATCCCATGGTGCATTACGATGGCTGGCGCGAGCAATACTGCACCGTCTTTGAGACACTATTGGATCGCTTCGATCCCAGCGAGGTCGCCATGATTTCCCTCGGCACGCTGACATTCATCAAACCGGTGATACGGCAGATTCGCAGTCGTAATTTTAAAAGCAAGATTCTGCAAATGCCCATGGTCGATGCCGATGGAAAACTCTCCTACCCGGTGGAGACCAAGCTGGAAATGTTCTCATGCGCCTTCGAGAACCTGAAGCCGTGGCACGATCAGGTATTCTTCTATCTTTGCATGGAAAAGCATCGACTCTGGAACGAAGTGTTCGGGTATGAGTACCGCTCAAACGAGGCATTTGAGACCGCGATGAAACACAGCTATGTGGAGAAAATAACGAATTCGCCCTTCATTGCGTCTCGATGACCCTCGCCCCCTCGGGATCCACCTCGGTGATCAGACTCATAGACCTGATACCATGGAGTGCGAAGGTTCGCACCATGGCATCCTCGATAAATCGTGCCCGTTTAGGGGTATCGGTAATCGCAAATACGGTAGGTCCCGAACCCGAGATAGCCATACCATCAGCACCGGCCTTCAGGGCATTTTTCTTGACCTCATCAAATCCGGCAATCAACTTGGAACGCACCGGCTCGACTACCACATCATTGAGGCTGCGAGCGAATAAGGAATAATCATTCTTGGAAAAGGCTGCCGTTATCAGCGACGTGTTCGCCATATTAAAGATAAAATCTTCCATCGGGACGGTCTTCGGCAACAGCTCTCTCGCCTCACGAGTCAGCACTACGATGTCTGGGGTCACCAAGATAACGATCAGGTTTTCAATACAACCGATGCGGGTAACATCCAAAGGCATGCATGAACGCGTGAGCGTGGCGCCCCCGAGCAGTGCCGGTGCGGTATTATCGGCGAAGAAACCTCCAGACACCTTTTCTTCAGCCAGGGTTGCCGGAAGAATCAGTTCTTCTTTGGTCAGGGGCCGGTCATATAACTCATTCACCGCAAATGCCGCAGCCACGGCCGAGGCCGCACTGGATCCGAGACCAGACCCCATGGGCAGACCTTTGTGCAGAACGAGTTCTACACCCTGATCAATCCCCAGTAATTTCAAGGTCTGCTTGGCGGCGATACCCGCCGTGTTCTTATCGGGATCTTTGCTGAGTTCCGAGCCACCGACTGTAGAATTGACCGCAGCTATGCTTACGCCTTGATCGGTCTTGCGAGCCTCCAGTCGATCTCCCCAATGTCTGATCGCCAGACCGAGAACGTCAAAACCAGGACCTATATTACCAATGGTGGCCGGTGCGCTGACTTGAATGTATTCCATAATAATATGGCTTAATCGAAGGGACCTTAGAGGAACCTAGGAGGCTGTCCGAGAATAGGGGCAGTAGCGAGGAAAAGTCATTTTGAGTCCATTTTTTTGATCATTTGAGGCGAATAGTAGGCCCTACTTAACGAGAATGATCGAGAAAATGGGCCAAAAAGATTTTTTCGCAGTAGGTTCTCTATTCTCGGACAGTCTTCTAGGAGCCTGTCCGAGAATAGGGGCCGTAGCGAGGGAAAGCCATTTTGAGCCGGATATTTCGATTAAATAAGTCGAATATTGGGCATATTTAACGAATTTAATCGGGAAATCTGGCCAAAATGGTTTTTCCGCAGTAGGTTTTCTATTCTCGGACAGGCTCCTAGGAGA
>JAAEPA010000568.1 GCA_024222475.1 Gammaproteobacteria bacterium
CTTCAGCGTGCCGAAGTATTCGTAGCTTGTGCTGTATCTCGCGTTGATCCTTGCTCATGAACATCTCATTCTTTCCCAAAATGGGAGATTAAAGAAGATGTCCCGCGAGTAACGGCATATCTACACCTCTCGCAATCTCTCACAGACATCAGCAAATAGTGCATTCAATACCGTCTTTTTTGCAATGCTCCCTAGTAACTCTGACCTGCTCCCCTGATTATCCTCGTTCATAAGTTAGTTCTGTTCATGTTGTGATCCGTTGTGGATCGGGTTGCGAATTCGATTGGCGTGAGCCCCTCAAGGCTCGAGTGAGGTCTTGTATTGTTGTAATCGATCCTCCAGGTGTTGATGACTTTTCGGGCGTGGGAATAGCTTGTGAACAGGTGCTCGTTCAGACATTCATCACGCAGCCGGCCGATGAAGCTCTCAACAAAACCATTTTGCATTGGCTTGCCCGGAGCAATGTAGTGCCATTCGACGCGGGCATCCTGCTGCCATTTCAGAATTGCATTTGAAGTCAGTTCGGTCCCGTTGTCAGAAACAATCATACAAGGCTGCCCTCGGACCTGGCAGATCCGATCGAGCTCTCTGCCGACGCGAATACCGGAAAGTGAGTTGTCGACGATTGTCGCCAGGCACTCACGCGTGAAGTCGTCGATGACACACAGAATACGGAAGCGTCGACTATCGAGCAGCGCATCGGAGGCAAAGTCCAGGC
>JAAEPA010000569.1 GCA_024222475.1 Gammaproteobacteria bacterium
AGCGGGAATATATTGGTCGGACATGGAAACCTCCTGTCATCAGATTGAGAAGGTCCCAATCCAACGACAGGCATGCCCATCAACAAAATCCACGATCAAAATGATGCGATGCCCGAAAAGCAAGCGCCCCTACCGCGAGAGCGGTTTCGTCCTTGTCCGCGGAGCCGACTTTAACACGACAACAACGAATGTCTGCTTTGGGTCGCTATCATGAAAGGGCGGCTTTTTGATTGTGGCCACTTGTCAAACAGCTTGAGATTTTGCCATTCTGCGGCGAAATCCGAACACACTTCGATTCAAAGGAGATTGGAGGGAACCTTTGCGGGAAATGCGAAATGAAAGGACCAAGTTACTGGCATCAGCACTCGACAGAGCCTCGACTGTTATCATCACAATCGGCTTTATCACCCCAGTTTCGCTGCAATTTTTTGATGTCGGCAGTGCTCGCGAAGCCTACAAGGCCTTCTCGTGGTTATCAGGTACCGTTTGGTTATTTTGCGGTGTTGGCCTACATTTTGTAGCAAGAGCGGCACTTACACAGGGCCTTAAATGACTATGACCCCTCTTGAATTGCTGTCCTGATACTGCCAGTTCTTGCGGTGTTAGGGGGGCTTATTGCGGTGAAATTGAATACTCGTTCGGTTGAAAGTGCCGAGGCGGTTGAGCGTGTCGAAGCCGCTGCAGCACCTTTACATGCTGCAGCAGCTGAACGTGCTGAAGCAGTTGCACGGGCTGAAGCAGCTGAGCGGGCTGAAACGGCTGTAAGTGCTGAAGCTCTGGGAGGTGCCGAAGGTTTCGAAGATACTATAGCAGTTGAACCGGTCGAAGCGGTAGAGACGGTAGCGGAAGTTACTTCTCGTACAATGTCGGAAGGTGGTAGCTATGGAGTTCATTCCAGCGGTGACGAAACTTATGTTGGTTGGATGGAGTTTCCCAGGGCCTACAGAGAAACCGACGTTTTTAGGGAAGCGACTACGGGGCGCATCAGGCCCAAAGCGGCATTGACATTAGAAGACATAATTAAGCTTGAGCGGATTTCTCAGCCCAATTTGCCACTTGTAGAAAAACTGATCACATCCGCTCAAATTGATCCGGAAGGACGTGTTCTGCGAACATCCAAACCCAAACCGCAGCGACAAAAACGGAGGCCAGGGCAAAAGAGCTAGGCCACTAGGAATTGCGTTGACGCCGGCGCTGTGCCAACAATGCGGCCGGGCACTTTCTCATTGCGGGGAAAGCTAAATGCATCATTTCAAAGGATCGCAGATCCTCGTATCCCAAAGATGAAGTCTTGAAGCAGCTGGAAGTCGGCCGTGCCGGCGCGACGCGCGTGCAGGCTGGTTCACAGCCATTTAAACCTCGGTACAACAGAGCGCTCTCATGAAAGGGGCTGTTGATCAAGTGACCGCCGGCGCCATGGTTGCTATGCTGCGGAATGGACATTGGTAAATATGAATCAGATGTAGCACATTTGATACGACCACACTCTGCGCAATTGCTTATGCAATTCCATCTCAGTCAAGCCAGCCCATTTCAGTAGGTTTATCTCAAGGACAAGCCTCAATTTCAAATGAGCATCAGATAGTTCAGCAGGTGAATGCGGAAAGGCAGATTGTTCGGTAAAATAGTGCGAATAGTAATGCCTGATATCTCGTATTTTGTCAGCAAATAGTGATGTACTTCCAATGTAATTAATGACATTTACCGGGCAATTATTTGCAAGTTTTTCTATTCTATCTTTAAAATTGACATGCGAATCGTTGCCCACCATAGCTCTGTCAAACCCCTCGGCGGCCTGCGCCAACGCAAGAACCCTAGAATCTAATGATAAATCGTCATCTCGAATACTCTCCAGAAATAGGAGATAGATCGGGAGAAAATTGTTCCGATTACCCATCCAGGTGGCCATGATCTTGCTGGAGAAACCTTTCAGAGCGTTCACATCAAAGAGCCTGTCAGCATTCGTAGTAAACCTCTCATGTTCGTCATGTTCCGGCATATCTCTTTTTGTGAACCGACCATGCACACTGGCCGAACGACGATAGTACCGCCTCGGTTTGCAGATGAACCGCCAATCAATCGGCCTCACCAAAACGCGACAGCCCAGTGAAACAAATGACTGTAATGCCCTCACAATTGGATAGTACTCATCCAAATTAATCTGCCTTGGAGTGGAAATTTTAAAATGTGGTTGGATCTCGAGACCCATTGATGTCGAAGCACCAAACCGCTCATGATAGCTTATGCTGAGGTCGTCAGTCTTACAGAGCGTTATTGGCTTATTGAGGTGCAGTTCCTTGCTAAGCTTTCTTGGGTTTGGATTAGAAATTTGATGGATTGGATAATCTAGTTTCCACAGATCGGGCCGCGAAAATACCACGGATATTTCCCTTGTTTTTATCCTGTCTCGACTTTCGTAGTGGTGTCCAACAATCGCCTGTACAGCTCCAAAACGGGAGCTCAGAACGTGATCAACGTTGGCTGACTGGATTGGTCCGCTCTGCAGGAAGCAGTCTACTAAAGTTACCGGCAGTTGACTTGCAGAATAGCCAAGAATCACATCTGGGTATCGGCCTATTGGATTCGTCTCGTCATAAGGCCACCCAAGAAGCTCGAGAATAATCCGGCCACGAGATCCTACTTTCAAAGTACCGGGGACTTTGTTCGTGGGGGTGTTTGGGAGATACCAGTAACCGCTGATCTCTAAGTCAGGTTTCATCTTGCAAATCCCCAGCGGCTCATACCATTAGTGTGTTTCATGTCGGCACATACAACCATAAGCAGTGTCCGGTAGTATTTTGACCCAGGGGAGAAAGTTGGAGAGTCTTTGCATCACTCGCACCAACTTTGTTTGCGACCGTGCCATTCATGTGCCAAGCCTTCGCGAATCAGCTTACCGCCTACGCCTCCCGAGGCTGTGCTGACAAAAGCCAAGCGGCGGCCATAAATATCGTACCCACTTCTGACCACGGTGAATGGTCGTGACGACAAGATCTGACTAAGCCGACGCGTAGCCTGCCGGGCAAGCTGGCGCTCTCTGTTGCACTTTCCATTCACTTCTGGGGTGTTAAACGACTCCAACCGGATCTTCTCACCATTGAGCCAGATCGTGTCGCCATCCACCACACAATTGACCCGCTTTGACCCGGCACAGATTGGCATGCTGCGAGAGACTGTTTTGGCTTCATCTCTCCTTGAATCATACGCGAAAAATCCAGCAGCTATCACTCCAAGAGCCCCGTAAGCGATGAGGCTGCGCCAAGACAGCCGCAAACGCGAACTCCATGGTTTTCTCGCCCGATCGGTGACAGCCAGGTGCAATCCGTTGCGGCTTTTGCTCCCAAAAAGTGCCATGCTTTAACATAGCATCATGCAGTAACTGAAAGTTTAAAGTGATTAATGCAACTCGTCATGGTGGTACGCGAAGGACTTGCTTCAGAAACCGCAAGTGATCTTATGGTCTCTAATGCACGAGGTACCCTATGAACCGAGAAGATTTTTACACCGCATTGCCGCAGAGTAACCTGTTTCAAACAGCGCTGACACAGAAGCAGATGCACAGGGTAGAAGGCATTCTCGATGCATTTGTTAGCCACGGAGACGGTCGAACCAAAACGCTCGCCTAGGCGACCAGGGCGACTTGCCAAGTGTGTCCAATCTACGACGCGCGGATAATTCGGGGTCGCAGATAATACCGAGTCATCGCACATGGCTGACTGGGCAGATCCTCCAGCCATTTTTATCGGTCGTTGCCAGCACGAAATGACGAAGACAAGCGCGCCGCGGATAGATGCTCGCCTGGCACGCGCGCCATTCAGCGCCTCGCCGCCTGCTCACTTGCGAACACGGAATTTTAAGCTCAACAGCTCGGCATGCTGGAAGCGCTTTACCTTCTGCCCACCACACCGATGATCGGACCATACCCGCCATGGCCCGGGGGATCGTCGCGGCCGAGTTCGGGCGCGTAGATGCCGGGGGCCGAACCGCCGTCAAGGAAAAGCGCATTGTCGCAGTCGAGATGGTCGCGGACAAAACGACCGAAATCGTGGAAGTTGACCCTGCCATCGGAGATGGCGAACCGGACCTCGGTCGGAGTCGGTGCACAGACGCCGTTGCGTGGCTTGCGGGATATCGAATCGACGATGAAGGCCGGATGAAGGTCGCCGTTAATGACCAGCATGGGCCCGGATTGTGTCGCGAACCGAGCTCCCGACGGGCTGGCGAGATAGGCCTCGGTCGTCATCACACCGGCGGTACCGTCGCCGATATAGAAGACGCCATTTGGTTTCTTGAAAAAATTCGGTTCCGGCCTTTGATTGGAAGTCGCCGTGTTGGCCTCGCTCAGTGTTTGCCCGTTTTCCACATGCAGTCCGATCGGACTGAGATCGTCGCCGTACATGCCGCCGTTCATCGCGAATTCCAGGCGAAGGCCTTTCAGATCAAGGGCGTTGGCAAGCGTCGCGAAGGTCGCATATGGCCCGCCATCCTGTTGTTGCCAGAAGAGTCGAACGTCAGAGTCTGTCATATCGAACCCGCAGACGATATATCGGTCGTCCTCGAAGGACTCGCTTTGGCAAGATTGAGCGACTGCGGTCGCACTCCCAGCAATAATGCCAGCCAGGGCCACGATAGCCGATGAAACGAGCAGTATATAGAAGCTGGTCAAGACCGGACATCCCGAACCAGCATAGAACGAATCGTGTCGCTCACCAAATCCTCTGCCATATTCAGCATTTCGACCCACCAACGTTTATCTTGCGCAAAAAGAACGGACCACCAATAATTGTTTCGATGGAAATTCGGAACCTCATCTTGGATATTGCCAAAGGATGGAAGTCATTTCATTCCACCGGCAAGGATGATCGAAATCACCCGATCCAGATCTATCCAGGTTCTCCATGGGAGAATGGCTACAACGAACGCTTCAACGGAACCCTGCGACATGAGGTGCTCAATGCGGAATGGTTCGCCACTACCAAACAGGCTCAGATCGTCATTAATCAGTGGCTCAGGCAGTACAATCATATCCGCCCGCAACACGCCCTGAACATGCGTGCACCAGTACCAGAAACCGTTTCAGAAACTGGCACATGAAAATGGGGCTGGACAGGGGTGGTAGCGCTTGAGAATTTCGTAGGCGG
>JAAEPA010000570.1 GCA_024222475.1 Gammaproteobacteria bacterium
ATTCGACAACAGCAATAGGAGCAGCGCAGTAAAATATAGAGCAATGGGACGATCCAGGCCACCCTTGGGGTAACGAAGCAGAACGGCGCTACAGCAACGACAGCGCGCCTTGCGACCGGGCGACAGCGCCGGAATCTGGTTCAGTGTGTCGCACTCATGGCACGCAATAAGCTCAGCATAGGATTCGTGAAGTGGATGAAGCTGACTCATGGACGCCATTGTACTATGTTATTCCGTTGAGCGACCCATCATGTTGGGATTCTCATCGCGCCAATGAATAGTGATCAAGAAGGGCACCCAATTCCTCCTGGATCCATTCTTTGGAAAGTCCAAATTCCTCCAGGGTGTAATCATGCGCGCTCTTGAATGTTTGCTGCCGCTGTGTAGCCGCCTCGAGGCGGGCGCGAAATGCGTCGCTCAAATCCCAACCAAAGTGCTGGTAGAGCGTCTCAAGCGCTTCCTGCGGGTCCCGGATCAAGTCGCGGTAGTCTATGCAATAATAGCGCCCGGGGTCCATCCGCAATCCAAACTCGAAAAGGTGCTGATACCAGCACAGCGCCTGTCGAGCATAAGATTTCGACACCGGTGAATCCTTGGCAATATCCGGAGAATGCGCACGCCAGACAGGGTAGAATACGCTAACGTGCGAGGCAATAGACTGATAAGGGTGCCTAATGATGGTAATGAACCGCGCATCAGGAAAGGCCTCCCGCAGCGACTCTACTGCACCGGAGGATTGGGTCGCTTTGGACAACAGTGTTTTGTCCGGTCCGTTGGCGAACAGATGACGCTGTAGACAACTTTTATAATAGCGCATCAGCTTGCGGCGGTCATCCGCCGGCAGAGCGTCCGCGAAGCCGGCTTCCCAGAGTTCATCCACATACGGAAACAAAAGGTAAATGGCTTCAGTCACAAAACTGTAAACAAAGAATCCGTCATCCTCTTCCGGTTGATTGAAACGCAGCTTGTGCATATCGTCCCAACCGCCAAATAATGTCTTTTCCATCCAAGAGATGAGTTTGGAGAGGGCCTGCCCGGTGTGCCGATCCATCCAGGCGATGCCGTCAAAGATGCGCTGATAGGTCACGGAGGGAAAAATGGTCTGGTAAAGCTTGACATGAACGAACCGATCGTCGTCCTGGCTCATCAATTTCTGGGTCAGGGTCGTACCACTTCGTGGCGGGGCGACAATGAACACCGGTCTGGTGATCGGTTGCCGGCGGAAGCCCGGGAAGATGAGGTGATCCAACGCTCGTCCGAAAGCCACGATCAACCACATCACCCAGAACAGCGCGGTGAAGAACCAGACATAGGCCCAGCGACGAAGGCTGAACCGGGTTTTGAAAAGAGACAGATACAGTGCCTTACTGAACAGCTTCAAATTAATATACATAAAGACCAAAATTTCAATTGAGCCAAACGCCGCGAAAAGTCTGGAGACGCATTCCCATATTGCTGATTAAACGACTAGGAGGTTGTCTTGCCTGAATCGCCAGAACGCCACATGCAGCAACCCCAGCAGAATCAGCAGTACCCCGTTGGCAACGACAGCAGACACCACGCCCGTCCCGGCAAAGCTATCAATAGCTAACAGCAAGGCTAGCGCGATGTTTCGATTACTGGTACCCAAGGCAACCACGCGGCGAGCGGCTCGTTCACTAGCGCCGAAAAAATATCCCAGCGCAAGTGATAATTCGCAACTTATCAGCATCGCCAAAAGCGGCACCCAGCCTATTTCCATGATCGAGTGAAATTCGCTTATGGTCACTACGATCAGCGATAGCGCACCGGTGGCTTCAGATGCAATCTCCACTGGTCGCAGGACTCGCCGTTTGAAACCTGGGGCTAATTGATTGATGACCACACCAATAAGCAGCGGAGCCGTAATAGTAGCCAGTAAAGTACCTAGAATCCCCAACACATTAAACCGCAAGGCTCCGGCACCGGGCACAAACTGGATGGCACAAAGGCACACGATCGGCGACAGAAAGGCCGAAACAAAAGGTATCAGGGAGGTCAGTCCTGCGGCGAGCGCGAGGTCCGCACGGGCCATTCTAGCAAACACCGGGACAACGGGGGCAAACGGCGCGGCTCCAAGCAGGATCATTCCCAGCGCGAGTTCGGCCTCAAGCTGGAACAGCTGGACTAGCAGCACCACGATCAAGGGCACTCCCACAAAATTCGCGAGCAGGATATAGCTTAGCCGGCACCTCCTTAATGCCTCAAGCAACTGACCCGCTGTCAGTCGCAGCCCCACGGCCAACAGCAGGCCAATAAGGCTGGCAATGGTGAGCGTGCGAACTACGGTAACGATATCAATCGATACGATTTATTCCCCCTCAATGGCTATCGGTGGGACCGATCAGAACGAGGGTATTATCTTTACATTTGTATAGTGAGTCAAAAGTGAGTAAATCTATAATTGGGATCAGGCTTTGCAAGGTAATGGTCCAATGCGGTGGGATCCTGGGCCCAAGCATCAATGCAAAACCCTAACAACAGCATAAAACCAAGCACTTTCCTTAATGTCATGTCCATTCTGTTTTCTCTCTCTGGTATCTGGTCTCTGGCGAAAGGCTTATTTCAGTATGTTGGGGATGGCCATCGGAGCAGAATATTACAAGGGAGAAAGTATACTCGCTGTTCAGCCAGGATCGTTTATCTTGAACTGCCAGTCTATTGTCCCAGGTCGTCTAGGAGGCTAGCTGAATTTGTTGGGTTACGCTGCGCTAACCCATATTGACTACATTGAGATATTGCCCCCTTCTCCCCTTGAGGGGAGAAGGTTGGGATGAGTGGTGACTAGAATTCTGATAGGAAAATTATTTAGGTAGCATTCCTTAGCTGTAACCCGGAAAGTATTTACCCAACGGCTACTTGATCGTATAACCACGCCCCTCCAGACAGGCCGAATAGGCGCGGTTGAAAGTGGCGCGTTTCTGTTCCTGCTCGGCCTTTTGCTGCGACGCCTGGTCCTGTTGTGCCTGTTCCTGCTGTCTACGCCCCTGTCGTTTTCCCATGGCGCCGCCCAATCCGCCAACGCCCGCTCCGATGGCGGCACCCTTGCCGGCATCACCAGCGATCGCCCCGCCTACTGCACCGAGCGCGGCGCCACGGGCGGCACCCCCTACCGCTCCACCCCCTTGAGCCGACTGCTGTTGCGGAGCCGGCGCAGCGGCCTGGGCTGGTTTGTTAGGATCGAAATTGGTCTGGCCGACCGACCAGGTATGGCACTCGTATTCGTCTTTAGACTGCTGCTCTTTGTTCTGGCCCTTGGCGGGATAGACGAAGAATTCCGATGCTAGCGCAGGGTGTGTAAAGAGAGCGATAGATACTAGAGTATAAATGAGCTTTGGGATGATATTTATCATGGGTCTCCTGGAGGTCAAAGGGTTCATTTTAATATTTAGTTAGCAAGCGCTAGGAGTCTGTCGGACTTAGGTGATCGTAGCGAGGGAAAGACGGTTTGAGACGGATTTTTCGATCGTTTGAGGCGAATAGCCGGTGCTATTTAACGAAAAGGATCGGGAAATCTGTCCAAATCCGGCTTTTCCGCAGTAGATCGTCCTAAATCCGACAGGCTCCTAGGATAGCATAGGATTACAAAGATAAACTATATTTGCTGGATGACTCTTCCCTCCAACATTTGAGCGCAGGCAAGAAACTTCCGGGTTCGGCGAACCCCAGCAGAACAGTGATCTTGCTGAAGGCATGTTAAACTCTTTTTTAGATATGCCAGCTAGCTGGATGGTTTTTATACATAAGGAATGCGAACGACACACTTCCCTAACTGGCGCCGAATGATCGTTTGTATTCAAGGCGCGACAACAGGCGCATAGCCTCGCTATGTACCTGTTGTCGCAACGCCGAAGACGGACGATCAGGCAAGTCAGATTGGGAAGTGTGTAGATAGCATTCCTAAACACCACTGAAGTGTTACCCTCAATGGGTGGCCAAGGGTCGTTATTCATGGGATTGCAGGCGGATACTGATTCCTAAAAAAACAGAACGAGAACAGGATTTATGGGAGTAGCCCTAAAATACCTTGAAAACAAGCGGCTGGAGGGTTGTGGACTGGCTTCGCGCATATTCTTACGGACATTTTTAGCAGTTTTCGGGTTGTTGTTATTTCTCCTGCCGCTGACAATTCCCAACATGACAACAGCGCAGACCATAGCGCATGAAACAAAGGTGATCACCGCCGCGGTACTCAATGACTTCCCCCCCCTCTATACCCTTGACCCGGCGGGTAAGCCTGCTGGATTCGCCATCGATATCCTCGAACATGTAGCAAAGCAGACCGACCTGACGATACACTACCTGCTCCTCGAAAACTGGGCCAAGGCGATGCAGGCGCTGCGTAGCGGTGAGGCGGATCTCATTCCCGGCATCGGTATCAGTCCGGAGCGCAGCGCGGAGTTTCTCTTCACCGAGGAGATGGAGACCATCCCTGTCTCCTGTTTCGTGCGCGCCGGCAACCACGGCATCCAGGGGATCGAATCCCTGCCCGGCCACCGGGTGGCGGTGATCGGCGAGAGCGCGGCGCTGACCCGGCTCGAACCCATGCAGGGGATCAAACTGGTGTCCTTTCCAAATATTGATTCCGCCCTGTTTCAGCTCATGGCCGGCGATGTGGACGCCTTTGTCTTTCCCGAACCTGTGTTAAAGAAAAAGATGCGTCTGATGAATATCGGTGACGATCACATCAAAGTGGTCGGTAAGCCGTTGATGGAGCTGAAACGCGGTTTTCTGCTACGAAAAACGGACCAGCCGCTAGTCGAGCGGCTCAACCCAGCCATTAGAGATTATACTCGGTCCAAACAATACCTTGCTGATTATCAGAAATGGTATGGAAAGCCGACCCCGTTCTGGACCGTGCAACGCATCTTCTGGGCCATGAGTATTGCGTTTTTAGTCGTGCTGCTGGGATTGACCGGTTGGCGTTACTACACCATCAATCGGCTCAACCAACGTCTGCGAGAGAGTGAGCAGTGCTATCGCGGTGTCGTGGAAGACACTCCTGTGTTGATTTGCCGTTTTCTTCCCGGTGGTGAGATTACCTTTGTGAATGAAGCCTATTGCCAGTATTTCGAGAAAACCTCAGAGGAGTTGATAGGCAATACCTTCCTGACCTTGATTCCTGAAATAGACCAAAAAATCGTCACCAGCAATATCGATTCCCTGACCGTAGATTCGCCAACCCAGTCGTATGAGCATCGCGTCGTTACAACGATGGGTACAACTCGCTGGCAACGCTGGACTAACCGGGCACTGTTCGATAAGCAAGGCAAGATAGTAGCCTATCAGTCTATGGGTGAAGACATCAGCAAGCGAAAAGGAACTCAAGCGAAAGTCGAAGCACATCGCAATCTGCTCAAACAACTCATAGAATCAATTCCTGCGCCAGTTTTTTACAAAGATGAGAAACAAGTCTACATTGGCTGTAATCAAGCATTCGTAGAGTACCTTGGCAAGACCAGGAATCAGATTATTGGAAAAACCGTCTACGACATAGCACCTCAGGAACTGGCTAACGTCTATCATGAAGCAGATGAAAAACTGCTTAAAAATGGCGGCAAACAAGTTTATGAAGCCAAAATGAAATATGCCGACGGCTCTCAGCATGACGTGATATTTTACAAATCAGCATTCCAAAATTCCGACCACGAGATCGGCGGTCTAATCGGTGTAATGCTTGATATCACTGAGCGTAAAATTTCCAAGGCGGTATTACAGGAAAAGACCGCCTTCCTGGATAGCATCCTAACCTCCTCTGCAAACTTCGCCATTGCCGCCACGGACCTGGATTTCCGCATCACTTATTACAATCCCAGGGCGGAAGAGATTTTCGGCTACACGGCCAAGGAAGTGATGGGCAGGACGGTTATGGAGATACACGCCAAAGAGAACGTGGACCCGGACCGGTTTTCTAGGGCCATCGAGATTATCAGGAAGGACGGTAAATACCGTTATACCGTGGAGCAGGAGAGAGATGGGGAGGCCCATTTCATCGAGTCCCAGGTATCCGGCATCTTGAACCCAGACCAGGAATTTATCGGTTTTGTACTCATGGCCGAGGATATCACTGAGCGCAGAAAGGCGGCGAATCTCATCAAGCATCAGGCCTCCTTTGACATCCTGACCGACCTGCCCAACCGGCGATTGTTGCTGGACCGGGTAGTTCAAGCATTGGCCCGTTGCCGACGCCACGGACACAAGGGTGCATTGCTGTTTTTAGATCTCGACCAATTCAAACACATCAACGACTCGCTAGGTCATCCGGTGGGAGATGCTTTATTGCAGGAGGTATCCAGGCGCCTGAAAAAGGGTCTGCGGAAGGAGGATACGTCGGCGCGTCTGGGAGGAGATGAATTTGTAGTGCTGTTTTCCGAGCTGAATGACGACCCCAAGCAGGCGGCCCAACAAGCACAGGCTGGGGCGGAAAAGATCCAGTCCAAGCTCGCCGCCCCCTACACCATTCATAATCACGAACTGCACATCACCGCCAGCATCGGCGTTGCGATGTTCCCGATGGAAGACGAGGATGCTGACGACATCGTAAAGTATGCCGATACGGCCATGTACCGGGCTAAAGAAGCCGGACGCAATACCATTCGCTTCTTCCTTCCCAGCATGCAGCTGGCGGCGCAAGAGCGCCTAAGACTGCAAAACGACTTGCGCCTATCACTACTACGTAATGAATTGCAATTGCATTTTCAGCCGCAGGTGGATTTTTCCAGCAATATCATTGGCGCTGAGGCCCTGCTGCGCTGGCAGCACCCTGAACGAGGTAACATTGCCCCAGTTTGTTTTATTCCCGTGGCCGAAGAAACCGGCCAGATCCTGACCATTGGGGAGTGGGTATTGGAAAGTGCGTTACGCCAATTGAAAGCCTGGGCGGATGATATCACTGAATCCTCGTTGCATCATCTTGCCATCAACGTGAGTCCACGGCAGTTCCGACAGGAAGACTTCGTCCTCCGAATCGAGCGAGCTCTAGACCTAACGGGTGCTGATCCGCAACGGCTAACCTTGGAGCTCACTGAAGGTATATTGGTTGAAAATCTGGAAGATACCATCCAAAAGATGGAGGCATTGAAGAGGCTTGGGGTGCGATTTTCCATCGACGATTTCGGTACCGGCTATTCCTCGCTGGCCTATTTAAAACGCCTGCCACTGGACGAAATCAAGATAGACCGCTCATTCGTATGCGATATTACCACTGACCCCAGCGATGCCAACCTGGTAGAAACCATTATCACCATGGCCGATCACCTGGGTCTAGAGGTGGTTGCCGAGGGCGTAGAGGCTGAAGAACAACTTGAATTCCTGCGGGAAAAAGGCTGCAGGATTTTCCAGGGTTATTATTTTAGCCGGCCGCGGTCGGTGGAGGGTTTTGCAGAACTTCTCGGTGAACCGATAACGCACCTTGCACATTCAGGAACCTAGGATATAGTACTGAGAGCTTGTGAATTGTACCTGTACCTGGGATAGCATAGGGTTACAAAGATAGACGATATTCGCTGGGTGACTCTCCCCTCCAGCGCTTGAACGCACGCGAAAAACTACTGGGTTCGGAGAACCCCAGGAGAAAAGTGATCTCGCTGAAGGATAGCTGAGAGTTCTTGATATACATCATCGCCAGCTCCTGTCGGGTATCGGCTACCAGCTCCTTGTATGTCATTCCTTCTTGTCTTAGCCGACGTTGAAAACTCCTGAGACTTAGATTGAGCGCCTTAGCCAGCGATTCCTCGGTAATCTCACCGGAAGAAAGCTTATCGATCAAATAGGCCCTGGCACGCATGGCAATGGCATTCCGATCGAAACGAGCCAGGTATTCGGTTATCACAAAATCGTTAACCCGCACCAGTTCCGCGTTTGCAGTGGGTAATTGTTCTTTCAGCCTTTCCTTGCTTAAGTAAAGTGCATTCTCGTCTCCCGAGAACACTATGGGGGCCTTAAAGAAGGCCTCGAACTTCTCTTTGCATCCGGGTTCTGAGCGCTGCAGAATGACTCTTAGCGGATTCATGTTCGAGCCGTAGGCCTTGCGGGACATATCGATGATCATAGCCATGCCCGCGTCTAACGCCTCCGGTGCCGCATCTGCTTTCGGATATGAGTGCAGGCTGAATCGAAAACTAGCCGGCGTCTCCTCAAGGCATCCATACCCGGCATTGGTGACGATGCGGAAATAACGCACGGTACGCTGCAGCGCTTCAAGCAGGTTTTCGCTCGCCATCCATGAGTATCCCAGTGCGTGCAGCGTGGTCGGGTGCCAGAACTGCTCGACACTGAGACCAAAACATGGATCTGCCGTGGCCGCTACCGCCAGCCTCCATAGCTTGGTCATCCTCTTGGCCGAATAACGGGCGCTGGGGTCGCGCAGTTTGTGTGGATCCAGGCCTGCATCCTCAAACAGGTGGTGAGCATCTATGCCGGAGGCATCCAATGCCTTCCAGATAGGCAAGGCCCAGGACGAAATCGTAGTAAAATTCACCTATTCATTCAGGTAAATGAGCCATATGACAATGGGTAGCCGGTAGACCTAGCCGATGCGAGTAAAGAGCTCATTGGAATTCATTCTCATCGATCTTATTTTGGAGGGTATTCAGCAAATATTTCAGCAACATCCTTATTAATTCTTTCCTCCCTGTTCTTGCCGTTCTCATCAAGGGTTTTTTCAGCCGTAGCCTGCCAGACAACCTGATTCCTTTCACGGTCAATCATGTTCAGAGTAACTGTTCCAGTGACGTAAGTTCTTACGCTGGTATGAGTCGTTGCCCTAGGCATGGCGTACCTGTAACGGTATCGACTATAACCTCCAGTGAAGTTCGTATAAGAAGTTGCCGATTGTTCCTCTCTGACTTTTACAAAAATATCAAGTAATACATCGGGGTTTTTCGATTTTGAAAAACCTTTGACTTCCATTTGTTTTTCAATGGCAGCCAGAAACCGGTTTTTGTTCAAATCACTGACCGGAAGGTTCAAGGCCTCATCTGTAAACTGATAGGTTTTGTACAATGTGAAGTCGGCACTACTATCATGATCCGTGACGATCTTAATAGAACTGCATGACAGTAGAAAATAGACACTCAGAATGAGCAATATCGATAATTTATTCATTGTGCAGGAATAATGGTTCCCTAGCTGGCACCGCATGATCGTTGTATTCAATGCGAGACAACAGGCGCATAGCCTTCGCCATGTCACTGTTATCACAACGCAGAATACGAGCGATAAGGCTAGCCGGATAGGGAAGTGATTTAGGTAGCATTCCTAATTTATGGCTGCGTTCACGAACGCCTCATGCCAAACTAGACTCCGAATCCCCCTTCATGTCAAGCCCTTTTGACCACGTGTTAAAGTATAAAGAAGATTGATTGGTCTCGATTCTTCAGCTTATCGGGCCAGGGAGATGCACGCCAAAGAGCACGTGAACCTAGACCGGTTCGGAAGGGTAATTGAGATTGTCGGGAAGGAAGGCTGGTATCTTAAAATCGAAATCCTATGCCCAATGCCGGACCGCTGAAAGAGAGATCCTGGATAAAACTGTCACCCTCTTGATCGTAGGCAAGGTGCCGGTACGCTAGTTTCACACCGCCCCAGCCGAAGACATGGAACAAATGACAGCGATAAGGGTGTAACCCGCCAAACGCGTATGCCCCTGCAAATATTGAAATCACCTTCCATGGCACTGGATTCCCGCCAATCCATGGCGGGAATGACGATATGCCGCATTGTTTTGTGTCGTCATTCC
>JAAEPA010000571.1 GCA_024222475.1 Gammaproteobacteria bacterium
CATTTGTAAAGATAAAGCTCATATTTTGATCGGTCCCATCAAGGATACGCGACGCCTTCGGATAATCCCTTGTGAAAACAATTTCCTGCGCGATCATCACGTGAATTCATGAAATATCCGGGTTAGGGATGTGTCTCGTCCGCATTCCTTATCGACATTATCCTACCTCTAGTAAACCCCACGGTTGACGGTTCTTTGCTCCGCATAACAATCTGTAGATTACAGATTATTCATGGTCACAAAAGTCTAGAAGCTAGGAGGCTGTCGGATTTAGGTGATCGTAGCGAGGGAAAGACGGTTTGAGGTAGATTTTTCGATCGTTTGAGGCGAATAGCCGTAGCGTGTAACGAAAAGGATCGGGAAGTCTAGCCAAATCCGGCTTTTCCGCAGTAGATCAGCCCTAAATCCGACAGCCTCCTAGACCAGGCAATCACTTATTTCTTTTACGAAACGTAAATTTCAAAATGAAAGAACGAAGGAAAGGCGAACGACGTAGTTGGAAATCCACACCCAAGTACCCCTTTATCGATAGTGAGGATGCGGCAGTCAACAGCAACCGGCGCAGAACGGTTGACCGCCGTTACAATAGCGACACCGCCCAAACAGACTCAAATGGCCACAGCACTCAATCCCAGCAACTCGCCCTAAATTGGAATGATCGTACCGAGGTGCTTTCCGACACCAACCCTGTACTACTCGCCGGCAGGTGCTCTCCTTGTAGTTTTATCGTGAACAAGAAATTTGTCTCTCGAAAACACGCCCAATTCGAGCATCGAGACGGATCTTTCTACATCGCGGATTACAGCACCAATGGGACCTACCTACGATGGGATAATGGG
Organism: Gammaproteobacteria bacterium; assembly: GCA_024222475.1. Classification (GTDB taxonomy): domain Bacteria; phylum Pseudomonadota; class Gammaproteobacteria; order JAAEPA01; family JAAEPA01; genus JAAEPA01. Next base: position 840 of record JAAEPA010000571.1, read on the forward strand.
GCGGAAGCCCATCTGGTTGGTAATGAAATCCCCCTAACCGGCAATGGAGTCATTAGCATGGGACGGCCAATCACCAACAATGTCGAGGGCCTTATCCAATTTCACTGCACATCGGATGTTCAAGATTAGACATTAAACCGAAAATGCATGATATCACCTTCGCGTACGATATAATCCTTACCCTCTAGGCGCCACTTTCCGGCATCCTTTGCCCCTTGTTCACCGCCACAGTTGATAAAATCCTCATAGCCAATCACCTCAGCACGGATAAAACCTTTTTCAAAATCGGTGTGTATGCGCCCTGCCGCCTGCGGAGCCGTGGCGCCTTGGCGTAGGGTCCAGGCACGCACCTCCTTAGGTCCGGCAGTAAAAAAGGTTTGCAGATGCAGTAAGCCGTAACCCGTACTAATGACCCGGTTGAGCCCCGGTTCCGTCAAGCCCATATCCTCCAGAAATTCGTCCTTTTCATCATCTTCTAACTGTGCAATCTCGGCCTCGATGGCGGCACAGATAGGAACCGTTTCGGCCCCTTCACTATGAGAGAATTCTCGAACTCGGTCAAAATACATATTGTTTTTTAGACCATCCTCAGCCACATTGGCGATATACAACACGGGCTTAGTCGTGATCAAATGGAGCTGTTGCAGCTCCGCCTGGGACTCATTATCTAAGTCCATAGTGCGGGCAGGATTCCCAGCATCGATATGTGCCTTGATCCGCTGGTATAGGCTCAACCGAGCCAATTCTTCTTTATTACCTGATTTGGCTACCCGGCTAATGCGCTCAATAGTATTATCCATAGTCTGCATGTCGGCCAGCAACAGTTCGGTATTGATGGTTTCAATATCAGAGAGTGGATTGGTATCGCCATGCACATGACTGATATCGTCGTCCTCAAAACAACGCACCACATGGGCAATGGCATCGGTTTCACGAATGTGACCTAGAAATTGATTACCCAAACCTTCGCCTTTCGATGCCCCGGCCACCAATCCGGCGACATCAACAAACTCCATGGTAGTGGGAACAACCTCAGCGGGTTTGACGATCGCCGCCAATTCGTCTAGACGCCGATCAGGGACGGCAACCACGCCAACGTTGGGCTCGATAGTGCAAAAGGGGTAGTTCTCGGCCGCGATACCCGCCGCAGTCAAGGCATTGAACAATGTGGATTTACCAACATTGGGCAAACCCACGATAGCGCATTTAAAACCCATAATATAAAATTAAACCTCATCTAGACCGTATAAGAAATTGCGTTTATTGGCTTTACGGTGTTTGTGTGATCACACCTACAACGATCTAGATTTCAGGCGTTGTAACACTGTGCAGACAATGCATCGCTTTCTCCATTTCCCCAGAGACCAGGAGACCCATCACGTCTGCCGCACGATCTATTGCCTCTAGAATCCGCTCTTGATCTCCTTTGCCGGGACGAGAAAGAACATAATCGATAACTTGATCACGATGCCCGGGATGGCCAACACCCAAGCGCAATCGCCAAAACCCACCACCTAACTGAGCGGTGATATCACGCAATCCGTTATGTCCGCCGTGTCCACCACCCTGCTTGAGTTTAACCCTACCCGGGGTCAGATCGATATCGTCATGAACAACAAGAATCCTCGACACAGGAATCTTAAAAAAACCGCTCATGGCCTTTAACGACTGCCCACTGCGGTTCATATAGGTCTCGGGCTTCAGCAATCTAAGATCACATTCAGCGATGCCAACCCGACAGACCTGACCATAAAATTTCGCCTCGGTGCGAGGTACAGCACTAAAGCGCCTCGCCAATTCGTCCACCAACCAAAACCCGGCATTATGCCGGGTTTTTTCATACTTGGTGCCGGGATTGCCCAGCCCGACAATCAGCGATATGAGATTTTTTCCGCTCAAGGTAAAATCACTAGGAATGCGAATTAAATAACTTCCCTAACTGGCGCCGAATGATCGTTCGTGTTCAAGAC